>CAYYZU010000020.1:0-16453 GCA_964476205.1 uncultured Actinomyces sp.
CACATCGAGCGCTGCCGTGCGGCTACCCGAGGGCATGGGCCAGATGCTGTCGTCGACCGGCGAGGCACTTTCGGTCCACGCGGATTCCCTCGAGCGCGCCATGGTCGACGGCGATCCCGCCACCGGCGTCCTCGCCGCTCTCGAGGTGGTCGAAGAGGAGCGCAGCCGCTCGGTCGCGGACCTAAAGGAGATCGACGACACCGGCGCCCTGCTGCTAGGCGGCTCGCTCCTCAGTGAGGTCGACCAGATGGCCAAGCGTCTCGCGGGCAGTAACGGCCGCTAGACGCTCTCGCGCAGCAGGCGCCCATGGCGGTGGCGCGTGATCGATACCGCCTGCTCCTTGAGCCACCGCCCGAGTTCGACCTCACCCGCATCTGTGACCGGCTGCCGGTCCACTGCGACACGTGCTGCATGCGCTGCGGCTAGGAGCTCGGGAGTCGCGTCGGTGAGCAGGCGCAGCCGCTCGACACCCAGGGCCGGCAGGCGCGTGGCGAGTTCGACGTCGCTCTCCGTGTTCGGGTCAGACCAGATGACCGGTGTGCCCGTCGTCCGGGCGGCAAGCACGAGCGTTTCGTACGCCGGACCGGTGAGGTCGGTGCGCACGACCACGCCATCGAGGCGATGGTGGCGCAGGATGTTGCTTTCGGATCGCAGTCCTGTGGGATCGAGATCGACGGAGAAGTGGTCCGCCCACGCGCGGGCAAAGGAAGCCCGGGCACGATCCAGGTCGAGTCCCGGTGACGACCAGGTGCCGTAGGAATGCAGGTGGCCTGGTCCGCCAGGCTTGGCGCCGCCACCGATGGAGGAGCGCTTCCAGCCGCCGAAAGGCTGGCGCTGCACGATGGCCCCCGTGATGTGTCGGTTGACGTAGGCGTTGCCCACCTGCACGCGATCGAGCCAGATGTCGATCTCCTGGGGATCCAGGCTGTGCAGCCCGCCGGTGAGCCCGTACTCGGGCGCGTTCTGAATCGCCATGGCCTCGTCCAGGTCACTCGCGCGCATCACGCCGAGCACGGGTCCGAAGCACTCGGTGAGGTGGAACCACGCCCCGGGCCGCACATCCCAGATCACACCGGGCGACCACAGGCGCCCGGAGTCGTCGAGCTGCCGTGGCTCCACCAGCCAGCTCTCGCCAGGCGAAAGCTGCGTGAGGGCCCGCGCGAGAGGGCCGCTCGGCGGGTTGATGACGGGGCCGGTGATCGTCGCGGGGTCGGTGGCCCAGCCCACGCGCAGCGAACGCACGGCATCGGCGAGACGGCGTCGGAACGACGGGTCGTCGTACACGCTCGCCTCGACGATCGCCAGCGAGGCCGCCGAGCACTTCTGGCCCGCGTGGCCGAAAGCCGACTTCACGAGGTCCTTGATCGCGAGGTCGATGTCGGCTGCCGCGGTGATGATGAGTGAGTTCTTGCCGCTCGTCTCCGCGCGCAGGCGCAGGTCGGGACGCCAGCCGAGGAAGAGGTCGGCGGTGGCGAGGGATCCTGTGAGGACCACCTCACTCACCCCCGGATGCGTCACGAGGTGCTGCCCGACTTCATCGTCGGGGGTGGCGACGAGCTGGACCAGGTCGGGATCCACGCCCGCCTCGTGCAGCTGGTTGACGAGGAGCGCTCCGACCGCGCGCGCTTCGGGCGCAGGCTTGAGGATCGCCGCGCTGCCGGCAGCGAGTGCGTGCACGAGCCCAGATGCGGGAATCGCATAGGGGAAGTTCCACGGCCCCGCGACGAGGACTACCTCGTGCGGCTGCCACGTGAGTTCGTCCGCGAGCCGCTCGTGCTCGAGGGTGAGATGCGCGGCG
This sequence comes from uncultured Actinomyces sp., assembly GCA_964476205.1. Taxonomy (GTDB): domain Bacteria; phylum Actinomycetota; class Actinomycetes; order S36-B12; family S36-B12; genus Mxb001. The sequence continues at coordinate 1,799 of CAYYZU010000020.1, forward strand.
TACGTCGTGAAGTCGATCGCCTCACTCACCTCAGGATCGCCCTCGCGCAGCGTCTTGCCGGTCGAGGTCGCCATCGCGGCGAGTGTGTCGGCGCGATGGGAGGCCATGACCTCGGCTACCCGAGCGAGGACCTCGCGCCGCTCCTGCCACGAGGTCTGCGCCCAGCGTCCCTGTGCGGTGCGTGCGCGCGCGATGGCATCGTCCACGGCCGCGATCGTGGTCGTCAGCTCAGGCTCGGCCGGCGCGGGCATGGCGAGGATCGACTCGGCCCAGGCGCGATTACCGGGCGTGGTGAAGTCGGTGTCGGCGACGTTGATGAAGGAGCCGTCGGCGGGGAACGCGAGTTGCTCCGTGCGCCGATCCTGGTCGCGGTGGCTGGTGACCTCAATATCGCCCTGGCGCTCCAGCGAGGATCGGAATCGGTCGAGCTCGCGCTGCCAGGCGGGGGAGTCGGGCGTGAGGTCGAAGAGCGAGCGCAGGAAGTTCTCAGGGCCGGAGTTCTCGTCGAGGCGGCGCGAGAGGTAGGCGATCGACGCCTCACGATCGGCTTTCTCGACGACGGGTGCGTAGAGCAGGAGTGACCCGGCTGCATCGCGCACCGCTCGTGCCTGTGCCGGCGCCATGCCTTCGAGCATCTCGATCTCGATCATCGTCGGGTCATCGAGTGAATCACGCACAGTGAGTGCCCAGGCGACGTCGAAGAGATTGTGCGAGGCGATGCCGAGTCGCACGGCACCTGGATCCGCTGTGCGCAGCGCGGTGTCGAGCATGCGCTTGTACGACGCGTCGACGTCTGCCTTGGAGTAATAGGGCGCCTGCGGCCAGTCGTGGAGCTCAGCCTCGACCTGCTCCATCGCGAGGTTGGCGCCCTTGACGAGCCTGATCTTGATGGGCGCGCGTCCCGCGGCGTGGCGGGCGTTTGCCCAGGCGATGAGCCGCTCGAGGGCAGCATGGGAATCCGGTATGTAGGCCTGCAGCACGATCCCCGCGGGCATCTGCGCGAACTCCGGCTGGTCCAGCACGCGGATGAACGCCTCCACCGACAGCTCGAGGTCGCGGTGCTCCTCCATGTCGAGGTTGACGAAGGTGCTGTCGGCTTGGGCAATCCTGTAGAGGGCGGCGAGACGCTCGGTGACGCGGTCGAGGGAGTCGTCCCAGGCGAGCACGTCGAGGTTGGCGCACAGCGCCGAGATCTTGATGGACACGTAGTCGACATCCGGCCGGCGAATCCGCGAGGCGACGAGATCGAAGCGCGCAGCCGCCTCGTCGTCACCAAGGATGGACTCGCCGAGGACGTTGACGTTGAGACGGAAACCGTCGGCGCGGCGGCGCGCCAAGTAGCGCGTGAGCGGTGCGTCCTCTCCGGGGAGGATCACGCCGGTCGTCTCCTGGTTGACGCGCCAATTGACGGCACGCTCGGCGAGGCGTGGTGCGTAGGGGGCGACGACACCGAGCACGCGCAGCCCCAAGCGATCGATCGGGCTCAGTGATGCCGGTGCTCCCTGTGCGACGAGGTCACGCAGTCGGCGCGCAGAACGCTTGCGGTCGCGGATGCGAAGGACCTGGTCGGTGAGATCGAGGATGAGATCGCGGCCGTCATCATCGGCGAGGAGCTTGCCGAGGCGTCGAGAGGCGCGGCGTTCCTTGCGAGTGGTGCCTGCCAGCGCCGCGGTGAGAAGGGCGCGGGCGCGGCGCTCGGCAGTGGGGGCAAGGCTCCGCTCAGGGGCGATCGTCATGGGAGAAGTCCAGCGCTTCCGGGGCCGCTGGTCTTGTGCCACAGTGACTTCATGCGTGTCGAATCGATACCAGCCGCACGGGGAGACCTTGTCTCTCAATTCCCGGCGTTGGGCCTCTTCATCGAACTCGTTGAGGGCCTTCCCCAGGTCATGGCGGCTGCGAAGGACGCCTCCGGCCGCTACGTGTACGTCAACCGGGGGTTCGCCGATCGAGTGGGGAGACCAGCCGCGGAGCTGGTGGGAGCTCGGGTCGGGGACCTCTTCGCCCCCGAGCTCGCCGCCTCGTACGCCGCGCAGGACGACGAGGTGATGAGGACCGGGCGTGCCCTGACTGGGCATCTCGAACTCATCGTCCGAGTTGATGGGCAACTGGGCTGGTACCTCACATCGAAGTCCCGGCTTGTCGACAGCACGGGGGCCCTGAGGGGACTGGCGGTCATGTCGGTTGACCTTCACGCGCACATGAACAGCGCCCACGGAGGCCTTGCCCAAGCCCTCAACGAGGTGCGCTCGCGTATCCATGAGCCGTGGCGGGTGAGCGATATCGCGAAGATCGCAGGACTGTCGACGAAACAGTTGGAGCGACTCACGCACCGTACGCTGGGCCTCCCGCCCCGGGCGATCCTCCAGCGGTTGCGCATCGAGCACGCCGTGCGCCTCATGGGGACGACGTCCATGACGATGGGGGAGATCGCCCACGCGTGCGGGTTCTACGACCAGAGTTCCTTCACCCGTCAGTTCCGATCGATTCTCGGACTCCCCCCTGGCGCCTACCAGCGGCAGGTGCTCGCCTAGCGTGTCGCTCCTCGGGAGGTCGTAACGTAGGCGCCCCCGTCCCCCTGGCGAAAGCGAGCCGACATGACCGCAGGCAACCTCACCGTCACGAACGCGCTCATCTTCGACGGCGTCGGCCCGACCCTCTTCGAGGGTGCCGTCCGGGTGGCGAACGGTGAGATCGTCGAGGTCGGTAGCGACGTGAGACCCGGTGACGGGGATGAGGTGCTTGATGCTCGCGGAGCAGTGGTCTGCCCCGGCTTCATCGACAACCACATGCATGCCTACGGCGTCAGTCTCAACATGATGGAGATGGAGGGCAGTCCCACCACCTGGGTCGCCATCAAGGGCAGCCGGCGCCTTGCCTCCGCGCTCCAGCGAGGGTTCACCACCGTCCGCGATGTCGCCGGTGGCGACATCGGCTTGAAGTTGGCCATCGAGCAGGGCCTCTTCCCGGCCCCCAACTACTACTTCACGGGCCCAGCGCTGAGTCAGACAGGCGGCCACGGCGATCCACGGCGAGCAGACCTCGATGTCTGCTGCCTCAACAACCACGGCGTCGAGGTGGTCGACGGAGTGGATGCCCTGCGGGTCGCCGTGCGCGAGAGGCTGCGCACGGGCGCCCACGCGATCAAGATCATGGCGTCGGGTGGTGTCGTCTCGCTCACCGACCCGATTCGGATCCCGCAGTATTCGCCGGAGGAGATCCGGGCCGTCGCGGACGAGGCGACGCGTCGCGGCTCTTACGTCGCAGCCCACGCCTATTCGCCGGAGGCGATCATCCACGCCGTGAGCAACGGGGTGCGCAGCATCGAGCACGGCAATCTGCTCGATGCCGAGTCGGCCGCTGCGATGAAGGAGGCCGGGGCCGTCCTCGTGCCGACGCTCGTCACCTACTACGCGATGTCCCAGCACGGCGAGAGTCTGGGTATGCCGGATATTGCCCTGGAGAAGAACGCTGAAGTCCTGGCCGCCGGTCAATCGGCGGTCGAGTTGGCCATGGCGACGGGCATTCCGGTCGGTTTCGGCTCCGATCTCATGGGCGACCTCGAGAGCATGCAGTTGACTGGATTGCCGCTGCAGCACGAGGTGCAGGGCACGCTGGAACTCCTGCGAAGCCTGACCTCCCGCAATGCGGAGATCCTGGGCACGGATCGCCACGGTCGCATCGCGCAGGGATGCACAGGAGACCTCGTGATCCTCGCCGGCGATCCCTTCACATCGCCCGGGGTCCTCTGGGAAGAGTCGGCGGAGCGGGTGGTCATCAAGTCCGGCCGTCGCGTCGCCGGGTGATGTCAGGCGCTCTAGAGTGACGGCCGTGTCCGGGCAACGAGCGCCCTCGCTGCGCGAGCAGGTGGCGGAGCAGTTGCGCGCGGCGCTCATCAGCGGAGAGCTTCGACCTGGCGTGACCTACACCGTCCGGAGCATGGCAGCGGAGTTCGGCGTCTCGCCTACGCCCTTCCGGGAGGCCATTCTCGACCTCGCCGGGGAAGGGCTCCTCCAGGTCCGGCCCAATCGTGGCTTCACCGTCGTGATGCCAGATGCCGCGACCGTGATCCACATTGCCAACGTGCGACGGCTGCTCGAGATCCCAGCGACGCTCGAAGTCACACGCCGTGCGAGCCCTGAGGAGATCGCCCAACTCCTGGACAGTGCCGAGCGTACGGCGCACTTCGCCGCACGGGACGACCTCGCGGGATACATCGAGGCGGACCAGGACTTCCACCGCGACGTCCTGGCCCTGACGGGCAACCCGGTGCTCGTGGACCTCTCCGAGAGGCTCCGGGCCCAAGCGCGCATGCACGCCTTCCCCGCCCTGCTCACGTCGGGCGATCTCCTGCGGTCGGCCCAGGAGCACGTCTCCCTGGTCCGCTCCATCGCCGACGGGGACGCCGCCGCCGTCCGCGAGATCGTGGGTCACCACATCAACTACGCCCTGACGGCCCTCACGCAGGTCGAGCCGCTCGACACTCTGTGACCGGCCCGTCTCGGATGATCGTCACGGTTTGGTAACCATCCGACATAGATTCCCGGACAACGGCTCACTGACATGCCAGTGGGGGGCACCGTGGAGCAGGATCCGCAGCAATGAAGAGCACAATTCCGGCTCATGTCCGACCCCGCCGGTAACTGATATTTCACTGCTTTGTACTTTCTGGACTGTCAGGCGCTGCCGGGAGGCCAAGACGGAACCGCGGCACGGAGGGCACAGTTCGGCTCAGACCACGCAGAAGGGACGGGAACGCACATGACGCAAGGCACCCGAGTCGCCATTGATGTCGGCGGCACGTTTACGGATGTCGTCTCCCTGCGAGAGGGGTCCGGGTCGCTCGCCTTCGACAAGGTGCCCACGACACCGGCCGACCCGCAGCAGGGAGTCCTCGACGGCTTCGCCGCCACCGGTGCACCCCTGGACGAGATCACGACCTTCGTGCACGGCACGACGCTGGGGCTCAATGCACTTCTCACCCGCCGGGGCGCCAAGACGGGCATCGTGACGACGGACGGCTTCCGCGACGTCTACCTTCTCGGACGCACCGCGCGTACCCCGATGTACGACTTCAAGTACCGCAAGCCGGAGTCTCTGGTCGCTCGGTACGACATCTTCGAGGTCCCCGGCCGCCTGGACTTCGAGGGCAAGGTCCTCGTCGAGTTCGACGAGGACCGGGCGCGCGCTGTAGCGCAGGAGATCGTCGATCACGGCCTGGAGGCAGTGGCTATCTGCTTCATCCATTCCTACGTCAACCCTGATCACGAGGAGCGAATGGCGCGCATTCTCGCCGAGGTGGCACCCCAGGTGGAGGTCACTCGCTCTTCAGCACTCTCCCGCGAGATCCGCGAGTACGAGCGCACCAGCACGGCAGTCCTGGACGCGTACATCAAGCCGATCGTGCGCCGCTACCTCGGCAAGCTCAGCGGTTCCCTGGGCGACGGTGGATTCGCCGGCCAGTTCCTCATGACGCGCTCCGGAGGCGGTGCGATGACCGCGGCGACCGTGCAGGAAGCCCCGGTCAACCTCATCCTCTCGGGACCCGCGGGGGGTGTCCTTGGTGCCTCGTGGTTCGCGAAGGCGACGGACCACCCCAACCTCATCACCATCGACATGGGCGGCACGAGCCTCGACGCCTCACTCGTCGTTGACGGTCAGCCCCTCACCTACTACGACGCCTCGTTCGAGGAACTGCCCATCAACCTCGCGTCGCTCTACATCCACACAATCGGCGCCGGCGGCGGTTCACTGGTGTGGATCGATGAGGGCAACCACCTCCAGGTGGGTCCGGCGAGTGCGGGTGCCGATCCCGGTCCTGCGGCGTACGGCCGCGGGGGGACGCAGGCGACCTTCACCGATGCCGCGCTTCACGTGGGCTTCCTCGGCAACGATGCCGCGCTCGCGGGCACGCTGAGCCTCGATCCGGTCCTGGCGGAGCGGGCGCTCGAGTCGAGTGCCAGTGCGCTCGGCATGTCGGTCGACGATGTCGCGCTTGGCGTCGTCCGGATCTCGACGACCAAGATCGTTGGTGCTGTGCGCGCCATCACGGTCGAACTCGGCCACAACCCCGCCGACTTCGCGCTGATGTCCTTTGGCGGCGGTGGAGGCCTCGTGGCGGTCGACGTCGCGCGGGAATTGTCCATTCCGACGGTGATCATCCCGCCGGGTCCCGGTGCCTTCTGCGCCTTCGGGATGCTCATGGCCAATGTGCAGCACGACTTCTCGCGCACGCGCATGTCGCTGCTCGACTCAGTCGACACGGCCGCTGTCGCGCAGGAGTTCGCCGACATGAAGGCCGAAGGGGACGCCGCCCTTGAAGCTGAGGGATTCGCCGCCGGCAGCCGCACCTTCGCCCAGTTCGTGGACCTGCGCTACGCCGGTCAGGAGCACTCGGTCACGCTTCCCGTCGAAGCGGTGTTCGATGCCGCTGAGGTCAAGCGACTTCACAACGCCTTCGCCGAGGCGCACGAGCGCGCTTACGGCCACACGATGACCGATCCGATCGAGCTCGTGGCGGTTCGCCTCAGCGCGACCGGTGTCGTCGAAGCGCCGACCCTCCCCGAGGTGTCTGCGGGTTCCGGAAGCCCTGCTCCTCGAAGTGAGCGCATGGTCTATCGCGACGGCAAGCGCATCGCCTATCGCGTCTTCCATCGCGATGACTTCGGCCGGGGCGATCAGATCGCCGGGCCGGCGATCATCAACGAGCACACCTCCACCACGGTCCTTCACCCGGGAGACTCCGCCGCTATCGGCACCCTGGGCGAGATCGTCATCTCCGTCGGAAAGGAAGGCTGACATGGTCGACTCGATCACCTCGGAGGTCATCCGGCACGCCATGCTGTCGGCCGCCCAGGAGATGGCTCGCAACCTCTGCCGCACGGCGTACAACACCGTCGTCTACGAGATCCATGACTACGGCATTGGTCTGCACGACCCCGAGGGCAACACGATCGCTGAGGCGCCCGGCATCGCGATCTTCTCGGGTGCCAACGACTTCGGCATCAAGGATTCCGTCAAGTTCCTGGGCATCGACGCCTTGCAGCCCGGCGACGTGATCATGTGCAACTATCCGTACTGGTCGGCTGCGCACACGCTTGACCCGCTTGTCTTCACTCCGATCTTCCAGGGCGACCGGCACATCGGCTTCGCGTCATGCCGAGTCCACGTCCTCGACCTCAAGCAGAAGGTGCCGGGCTACGTCCTGGACTCCACGGACATGTTCCAGGAGGGCATCTTCTTCCCCGCGGTGAAGCTATACTCGCGCGGCAAGATCCGCGACGACATCTTCAACATTGTGCGCTTCAACAGCCGGTTCCCTGAGCGCACTATCGGCGACATCCAGGCGATGGTCTCAGCGGTGCACACCGGAGACGTGAGACTGGGCGAGATCGCCGATAAGTACGGAGCCGACACGCTCCTTGAGGCGATGCAGGAGATCAGTGACCACGGCGAGCGTCTATCTCGGGCGGCCGTCGCCAAGCTCCCTGACGGTCAGTGGACTGCTATCGACTATGTCGACTCGGATGGGATCACCGACGACCTGGTCGAGCTCACCGTCACGGTCACCATCAAGGGCGACTCGATGGTCATCGACTGGACCGCGACCGACAAGGCAGCTCAGGGACCCATCAACGTCCCGATCGGCATGACAATCGCGGCGTCCCGGCTGGCCTTCAAGGCCGTGACGACGCCGGACACGCCGATCTGTGCGGGTAACTTCCGCAACCTGGAGGTCAAGGCCAAGGAGGGCAGCCTCATGCATGCCGTCCCTCCCATGCCGACCTTCACGCTCTGGACGGGTCTCTTGGCTCCCGAGGTCGTCACCAAGGCGCTGGCGCAGGGGATGCCCGACCTCATTCCCGCATGCTCAGGCGGCGACGTCTGCGACGTCATGAACCTCGGTGTCAATCCGCGCAATAACTCGCCATGGCTTGAGGCGACGAATGACGCTGTTGGCTTCGGCGCCCATGCGGGCGGCGACGGCGAGGACGGCATCATGCACATCACCGAGCCTGGCTGCCGCAATAACCCCGTCGAGATCCTCGAGGCGAAGGCGCCGATGATCATCGACCGCTACGGCTTCCGGGTGGACTCCGGCGGCGCGGGCAAGAACCGCGGCGGCGTCGGCATCGAGCGGGCTTACCGATTCCTCGCGCCCACCACGGCGATCGTCATCAACTACAAGACCCGGACCAAGCCGTGGTCGGTTGGCGGCGGCCAGGTCGGCGTCAACAACACCGTGGTGCTCCATGAGGGCACTGACCAGGCGCAGAACGTCGGCTTCAGCACGACCCACTTCGACACCGGCGGCAAGATCACGAACCTCACCGGCGGCGGAGGCGGCTGGGGCAATGCCTTCGAGCGCGAGCCCGAGCGCGTGCTGCGCGATGTGCGCGAAGGTTACGTCTCGGTGGAGGCGGCGCGTCGGGACTACGGAGTGGTCATCGATACCTCGACCTTCACGGTTGACGAGGCCGCGACAGCGGCAGCGCGAGCGGCGGCGGATGCCGGATGATCGTTTCCGTATTGAGATTTGACCTGGTGCCAGGAGGGCGCGACAGGTTGCATGAAGTCTTTCGCCGGCATCGCATTCTCGAGACTGCGATCACCGTCGAAGGTTGCTGGGCCCTGAGCCTCAGCGCTCCAGAGGGCGACGACTCACAGGCGTGGGTTATCGGCTACTGGGAAGACCGGGATGCCTACCAAAGATGGCTGGATCATCCCGAACGCGGGGTGGCAACAGAGGACCTCACCGCACTGATGGCAGGCGACTTCGACCCGAAGGCGGCTGCTCAGATCCATGAGGTGCTCCACTCCATCCCCGAATCCCCCGTATGGGCCGACTTACCGGTCGGGACACAAAGGAGAAATCAGTGAAGTCAAGCAAGCTCCTCACTCTCGCGGGCGCGTCGGTCCTGACACTGACGCTCGCCGCGTGTGGGTCGAGTGGTGGTTCGAGCGAAAGCTCTTCAGCCGCTCCGGCGCCCACGGACGCCAGCAGTTCCGCAGCCGACAGCAGCGCTCCTGCCCCGGCACCCGGAACGAACGAGGTTGTCAAGAAGGTTGCGTTCTTCGGTTTCTGGAAGACGAACTCCTTCACGCAGGCCGTGTTGAAGGGCGTCGAGGATGGCGCCGCTGAGATCGGCGCTGAGGTCCTGGACCTCAGCCCGGCTGAGTACGACGCAGCGGCACAGATCAAGGCCGTCCAGGATCAGACGATCAAGGGCGACGCTCAGCTCTACGTGATGCTCGCCTCCGACTCCGTGGGCATGGCAACGGCGGCCAAGGAGGCCATTGACGCGGGCATCACCGTCGTCGCGGCGTTCACGCCTCTCGGCGCTGACTTCACGACGCTTGAGCCTCAGGTGCCTGGTCTCGCCGTCGTGGGTGAGACCCCTGTCTCGAATGGCGCGATCCTCGCGGAGCTCGCGGCTGAGGCGTGCGCGGATCTCAACCCGTGCAACGTCGCCTATCTCGAGGGCTTCAAGGCGCTCCCGCTCGACAATGCGCGTACGGAGGCCTTCGTCTCGACGCTCGCGGCGGCCAACCCGAATGCCAAGCTCGTTGCCCAGGTCGAGGGTGGCTACTCGCCCGACGCAGGCAAGAAGGCGGCACAGGATGCACTCCAGGCCAACCCTGACATCAACGTGATGGTCGGCTCATCGCAGGCCATCCTCGGTGCCGAGACGGTCGTTGACCCGGCGAAGGTCAAGCTCATCGGCAACGGCGCCTCCTGTGAGGCATTCGAGGCCGTGACTGCAGGCAAGTGGTACGCCCTCTACAACCTGGACACCGTGGCCATGGGTTACGAGTCCGTGATCCTCGGCTCGGAGATCGCCAATGGTGGGACGCCCGCCATGGTGGTCAACAGCCAGGAGCTGCGCGACCCGAAGGGCACCGCTGATGTCATCGCCGGCTTCGAGTGCGCCTACTCGGATCTCGGCTGACGGTAGCCTTGACAGATTGACATGAGATTCACATGGCGTGGGGAGGCGGTCGCATGACTGCCTCCCCACCCGTGCTTGCGGCACGGAATGTCGTCAAGAGCTTCGGAGCGACGCGCGCTGTTCGCGACGTCTCGCTCGAGATTCCGACGGGGACGATCTTTGGCCTGGTCGGCGAAAATGGCGCGGGCAAGTCCACGCTCGCCAAGGTCTTCGCCGGCGTTGAGACCGCCGACAGCGGCGACATCCTGGTGGGCGGCGAGGTCGTCACGTTCAAGAATCCCTACGAGGGCATCCGCGGCGGGGTCTCCATGATGGCGCAGGAGATCATGCTGGTGCCGGAGGCGACCGTGGAGGAAAACATCCTCCTCGGCAGCATGCCGCGACGATTCGTCTTCCCCAATCGCCGCGCGATGCGCCGGCGTTATCAGGAACTTGTCGAACTGACGCAGTTCGACCTCGATCCGCAGGCGAAGGTCTCGTCACTGCGCATTGCTGACCAGCAGAAAGTCGAGATCATGCGCGCCCTCTCGCAGGACGCCCGACTCATCATCATGGACGAACCCAGCGCGGCGCTCACTGCGGACGAAGTGGAGAGGCTCCATGCCTCCATTCGCCAGATCGTCGAGCGAGGGGCGACGGTGCTCCTCATTTCCCACTTCCTCGACGAGGTGTTGGCCCTGACTGATCGCGTGGCGATCATGCGCGATGGCGAACTGGTTCGCGTGAGTGACACTTCAAAGGAGACGGTCGACACTCTCGTCTCTGGCATGGTGGGAAAGACACTCGCAACCGAGTATGCGCACGTTCACGGTGCATCGGAGCGGCCCGTTCGGCTGTCTATCCGAAATCTGAGTCGGCCGCCCTCTGTCGTCGATGTGTCATTCGACATTCGCGCGGGGGAGATTGTCGGTCTTGCAGGACTCATTGGCTCGGGGCGTACGGAGATCGCCCGATGCATCTTCGGGGCAGATACCCCTGCGGGCGGCGAGGTGGTACTCGATGGGAAGGCACTGAGGATCCGGTCGCCCAAGGAGGCCATCGACAATGGGATCTTCATGGTGCCCGAGAGTCGCAAGGAGCAGGGACTCGTCCTGGGAGCTTCCATCGCCGACAATCTCACTCTCGCGTCTTTGTCGCGCGTGACCAAGGCGGGCGTCGTGTCGGGCCGTGCCATCCGAAAGACAGCCCAGAGGCTTGCCGAGGACGTGGACCTGAGGTTCACGTCTATTGCCCAGCCGGCCGTGTCACTGTCCGGTGGAAATCAGCAGAAGATCCTCTTCGGACGTGCGATCGATGTGGCGCCGGCGGTGCTCATCGTTGACGAGCCGACGCGGGGCGTAGACATCGCGGCGAAGCGTGGAATCCACGCAACGCTCCAGGAGATGGCTGATGCCGGCCTCGCCGTGCTCTTCATCTCCAGCGAGATCGATGAGGTCTTGGGCGTCTGCAACCGTGTCCTTGTCGTCCATCGAGGTGGGATCCAGGCGGAATTCACTCCGCCATACGACCAGGAAGTCGTGCTCTCGGCGTTCTTCGGGAAGGGTGGTAAGCGCAGTGCTTGAGAGAGTCCGGAGCTACGGCATCGTGGGAGTCTTTGCCGTCCTCTTCATCGTTCTTGCGATCGCATCGCCATCGTTCCTGTCTCTGCAGAATGCAGCAAACATCTTGGACCAGTCCACGATCCTGCTCATTTTCGCTGCGACGACAACCGTGGCGGTCATCGCGGGCATCTTCGATCTGTCTATTGCCGCAGTTGCCACCGCTGCCGCAATCATGACCGTGAACGCGATCAATTGGTTCGGCATGTATCCCGGCATACTCTTCGGAGTGCTCTTCGGGGCTCTCCTGGGACTCATTACCGGCCTGGCCATTACGGCAACAAACGTCAATTCGTTCATCGGCACCCTGGCGGCTTCCTTCACCTACCGTGGGCTGGGCCTCATCCTCGCCGCTGGGGGGCTTGTTTCCATCGCCGACAAGGAGGTGGCCGCCACTCTCAACGGCTTCATGGAGGGCAAGTTCCTGGGCATCAAGGGCGCTGCATGGATCGCAGTGGCATTCGTGGTGCTTGTCGGGCTCCTGCTCTCCAAGACCATCTTCGGCAAGTGGGTATACGCCGTGGGTGGCAATCGCGAGGCGGCGTATCTCGCGGGCATTCGCACGCAGCGCGTACTCGTGGGCTGCTATGTCCTGTCGGGCATCGGCGCCGGGATTGCCGGTGTCATCTACGCGGGGCGCTACGGCAGTGGAGCGACTAACGCTTACAACGACACCTTCGTCTTCACGGCAATTGCGGCGGTGGTGGTCGGCGGAGTGAGTATTTTCGGTGGTTCGGGAGCCGTATGGCGCGGTGTGATGGGCATCTTCACCTTTGCGCTCATCAGTAATGGGCTCAATCTGCTTGGCGTCGATACGACCTACCAGTTGACGATTCTCGGCCTACTCATCTTCGTGGCCGTGGCGGCCGATCAGGCATTCCGGCGAACGACCCGGGCCTAGGTCCGGCAGATGAGCTTCACGGGGGCGGATGAGGCGGTACTCGTCCATTTCGTGAGCGCGGAGGAGTTGCTCGATCTTGCGGAGCCCCTGCAGCGTGTCCTGAGCCTCCAGGGGTTCCGGGGTGACGTGGGTCAGCGCGCCATCGTCACTGGCTCGGTCTTGGAAGTGTTCGCGGGAGTAGGGCCGCGGGCCAGTCGTCATGCAATTCGCGCCGCTGTCGAATGCCTTGGACTGCCCACTGGCACGCAGGTGCGGCTGGGATCCCTCCCCGGTTCTGTGGCCTGCGAAGACCCCGCCTTGACGGTTCACCGGGAACTTGTGGCGACTGGCTATGAGAGCGATGCAGTGGATCCGCACGGCCCGGAAGGCCGCGCCGCTCGCGCTGAAGCCCTAGCTCTCAAACGAGCTCGGCGATGGACGAACGCCTCCGGAGCTGCCCTGCCGCCGGCTCGGCTAGCCGCCGTGGCCCATGACCTCGCCAAGGGGACGGGATTGTCGGTCGGTGTCTGGGACGCGGCTCGGCTGGAGTCCGAGGGATGTGGGGCAATCCTCGCTGTGGGCCAAGCGTCCATCCACGAGCCCCATCTTGTCGATGTCCGCTACGAACCCCCCGACCCGGTCTCCACGGTCACGCTCGTGGGGAAGGGGATCACTTTCGATTCGGGTGGTCTCTCCTTGAAGTCGCCCGCGGCAATGGCACCCATGCGGATGGACAAGGTGGGGGTAGCGACCGTTCTTGCCGTCATGTCCGTCCTCCCTGAGCTTGGGCTCCCCGTGCGGGTGCGAGGAATCCTGCCCCTGGCCGAGAACATGATCGGGTCACGTGCGGTGAGGCCCGGTGACGTTGTCGTGGGTCGCTCCGGAGTGCCCATCACGATCATGGACACGGACTTCGAAGGACGTGTTCTGCTGTCCGATGCATTGACGCTCGCGTGTGAGGAACCCACCGACACGATCATCGATATCGCGGCCCTCACCTACCAGGTGGCGATTGCCCTCGGCAATGAGATCGGAGGGCTCTTCGCGAATGCCGACGCACTCGCTGGTGATCTCGTCGCGTCCGGTCACCTTGCCGGAGAGGACTGGTGGCGAATGCCCCTCGCCGATCGGTACCTGCCACAGGTGCTCGCTGCTGAGGGCGTAAAGAATCATCCGGAATCGGATGTCGGCCGAGCCATCACGGCGGCACTTTTCCTCCAGCGATTTGTCTCCCCGGAGATCCCGTGGGCGCATCTAGACATCACGGGGCCGGCGTGGACCGGACCGGCCAGCGGGCCGGGAGCCACCGGCTTCGGAGTGCGCACCCTGCTGGAGTTCCTTCGGCGCAGGGCTCCGGGTAACTGGCCCAAGTGATAGTGCGAGGCCGTCGGTAGTCGGCGGGCGAGAGTCACCTCCTCACGCAGGCGCCTCGGTGTGTCGCCGCCTGCATCTCCCTACCGGATCGTGTGGCTGGCAAGGTTGCCAGCGTCGAGTCGCGTCTCCTGTGGACAGTTGCGGCAAGGTTGCTAGCGTCATTGAGCCGAAGCTGTGGATGACGATTGAGGCGACGCTGCCCGCACGCATGGAGACCACCTGTGGACGACCGCGCCTTCTGGGGAGCTCGCGAGGTCAGCCTACGTGCAGGGTCCGACACTCACGGGGCCTCTCAGCCCCTACGCTCCGCCCATGACACGTGCCGCGGCCAGCGCGACCACGCGACGAGCGTTTTCGCGGACAACACGGCTCGTGGGTGTGGTGGCCGCCGCCGCTGCGCTCTCAGGGTGTGGTCGCATCGACGAACTCGTCTACCAGCCGCCGACCACGCCCGCGGAGTGGTGCACCCAGCGTCCCTGCGTCGATGTGGGCGGGGTGACCCTGGCCGAGCCCTGGAGCAGCGCACTGGTCTTCGCCCTCGCCCTGCTCTGGCTGGGCGTGCGCGTCTACTTCCTTGTCACGCGCCGGAGCCAGCGCTCCCGCACATGGTTCGGCACGTCACTCGTCCTTGGCGGACTGGCGGCGGGATCGGCCGGCATCAGCTACCAGGCGTTGAGCTACGAACTCAAGTGTGCGGGACGCGATGTGTGCGCGCTCACCAACGGATATGAAATCGCATACAGCCTCCTCCAGGTGGCGAGCCTGAGTGCGATGGTCGTGGCTGTCGCCTACGCGCTGGCGTCACCGCATGCACGTCGCGCCATCTCGGTGTACGCCGTAGTCAATCTCCTCGTGT
>CAYYZU010000021.1:0-8553 GCA_964476205.1 uncultured Actinomyces sp.
TCGATGGCAACAATGCCGTGGAGGGTCGACGCATCCTCACGGAGTTCAACCACCCCCTCGTCGAGATGGTGGAGACCATGGACGACGCGGCACGTCGCGTCGCTCAGCTTGCCGGAGGTGCCGCATGACGATCTGGCTCGATGCCGATAGCCGCATCCTCGTGCAGGGCATGACGGGATCCGAGGGCACCAAGCACACGCGCCGCATGGTGGCGAGTGGCGCCCAGGTCGTCGCCGGCGTCACTCCCGGCAAGGGAGGCCAAGAGGTCGACGGCATCCCGGTCTTCGGCGATGTCCGCGAGGCCATGGTGGCCACGGGGGCCAATGTCAGCGTCGTCTTCGTGCCGCCGCGCTTCGCCAAGGCGGCTGTGGAGGAGGCGGTCGACGCTGAGATTCCGCTCTGCGTGGTCATCACCGAGGGCATTCCGGTGCACGACACCGCTCAGTTCTTCCAGTACGCCGTCAACGCCGGGTCAACGCGCATCATCGGCCCCAACTGCCCGGGAATCATCTCCCCGGGAGTCTCCAACGCCGGCATCATCCCGGCCGACATCACGGGTCCGGGTCCGATCGGACTGGTGTCCAAGTCCGGCACGCTGACCTACCAGATGATGTACGAACTCAATGACATCGGCTTTTCGACCTGCGTGGGCATCGGCGGCGACCCCATCATCGGCACCACCCACATCGACTGCCTGGCCGCATTCGAGGCCGATCCTTCGACCGAGGCGATCGTCATGATCGGTGAGATCGGCGGCGACGCCGAGGAGCGCGCAGCCGCGTTCATCGCCGACAACGTCACGAAGCCGGTTGTCGGCTACGTCGCCGGCTTCACCGCGCCCGAGGGCAAGACGATGGGCCATGCCGGCGCGATCGTCTCCGGCTCTTCCGGCACCGCGGCCGCCAAGAAGGAGGCGCTCGAGGCGGTAGGTGTACGCGTGGGCCAGACTCCTAGCGAGACCGCCCGACTCATGCGCGCTCTGCTGCGCGGCTGACCCACGCCCTCCGGGCCCGATCGGCACCGTCCCTGCGGTCGAGATCGAGCTCGTCTCGCGCGGCCCTGCTCGACCGCGGGTCCGCGAGTGTGCAGTTGTGCCCGCGGAATCAGCCGGAATCGGGCACACAAGTGCACAGTCGGGGGCCGGTAGTGCCTCAGAGGCCACGACGGGTGGTGCGCGGGGCAGATGGTGCTCCTGCGTCGGGGGATGCCCGCGTGCCGTTACGGGGGTGAGCCCTCAGGTGCTGACAGTCTTGTGCGGTGAGCCTCACCGCACGCTCGGGCAAGCCCGCAAGGGGTCGCTCAGCCGACCCCCGGGGCCCCGTCGGTCAGGCACCCTCGACCCCGCTGCCCCTCGTGGTGGCCGGTGCGGCTGCGGGCACTGCCGCCGCCGTGTTCAGCTACCTCGCGCTCGTGGTCGTTGCCCTCGCCGCCTGGATGCTCGACCCCTCGGGCTCCCAGGAGTGGACCGAGATGCTGGAGGTGGCCTCCGGAGCCTGGCTCGCCAGCCTGGGCCAAGCGCCGACAGTCGCGGGCGTGACGCTGTCCCTCCTGCCGCTGGGTTTTGCGATCCTGCCGATCATCGCCGTCATCGCGGCGACCCGGTGGGCTACTGATGCGTCGGCTGTCGCCCGTCGGGGAGAGGCCGTGGCTGTCGCCCTGTCCGTCGGCGCAAGTTTCGCGGTCGTTGCCGCGGTCGTCGCCGCGATGAGTCGCAACCTCTCGGTATCCCCGGTGCGCACCGCACTGGTCGCCGGTCTCGCGTGCGCAGCGCTCGCTGCCTGGGTGGTGCTCCGTCGAGCAGGACTGGTCTCGCTCGACGCTCTCCCCATCGACGTACGCGACGCCCTTGCCGCGTCAGTGACTGCGCTCCTGGGTCTCACTGTCGCAGCGAGCCTGCTGCTGGCTGTTGCGATCATCGGCAACTTCGATGAGATGACCGCGCTGCTCGTCGAACTGGACGCGGGCGCCTCTGGCCTGCTTCTGCTGGCTGCCCTCACCCTCGGCTACCTGCCGCTCGCGGTGGTGTGGTCCATGGCCTACCTACTCGGTCCGGGGATCACGGTGTCGGTGGGCACGATCGTGTCGCCGTACGTCGACCCGGCCAGCGCGGCACTGCCCGGCTTCCCACTCCTCGCGGCGCTGCCGGCGCAGCCGCCCACGGGCGCGATCCTGCTGCCCCTCTTCGGCGTGGCCGCGGGTGCTCTCGCCGGTGCCCTCCTGCGTCGCCGCGGTCAGACCGGCCTGCACGGCTGCCTCGTCGCCGGAGGAGCCGCCCTCGCGACCGGCGTGGTCGTGGCGATCGCATCTCTACTCGCGTCGGGCTCACTGGGCTCGACCACGCTCCAGAGTCTCGGCCCGGCTCCGATCCCCGTCTCGCTTGCGGCAGTCGTGCTCGTCGCGGTGGGTGCCGTTGCTGTCACGGCGTGGCCTGCAAGGCACGCACTCTCGAGGGACGTAGATGGCTAGCACTGTCCGGTCTGCGGGTGCCTCCGATGCGCGCCGATCGGATGCACGACGATCGGATGTGCGCGCGGACAAGCCTGCGTTCACTCTCGCCCCCATGCAGCGGCGCGTTGGAGGCGCAGTCATCGACATGGCGCTGCTCATCGTGGTCGCGGGAGTGACATCGTCGCTTCTCGAGTCGCTCACCGCGGGTATCACTCGCGTGCGCCTTGATGCCGAGACGGGCGAGCGGACCGTAGATGCATCAATCTCGCTGCCGACGTGGCTACCGCTCGCGATCCTCGTCGCCCTCACCGCGGTCTACACCGTTGCCCTCATGGCGACGTGGGGCCGCACGCTGGGTGGCTGGGCGGTTGGCATCCGATGTGTTCGCGCGGACACGGGGGCGCGACCCGGCTGGGGCCTCTCCGCGCGCCGCTGGTTCGCTCTCTATGGCGCCGCCGGGCTGCTCGCCTTCGTGCCCGTCATCGGTCCCTTCGCGTGGCTCGCGACCCTCGTGATGGGGCTCTCACCGCTGTGGGACAGGTCCCGGCTCCTGCGGGGATACGCCGACTACCTCGGTGACGACGTCGTCGTCATGGCGCGTTCGGGCTCCTCACCTCGGCGGTAGGGTCACGTCGTGCGTGCGCGACTCGTGGTCCTGGTCTCGGGGGGCGGCACCAACCTCCAGGCGCTCATCGACGCACCGGGGGATTCCTTTGACATTGTGAGCGTGATCGCCGATCGAGGCGACGCTGGTGCTCTCGAGCGTGCGGAATCCGCCGGCATCCCCACGCGGGTGGTCGCACCGGAGGAGCACCCTGATCGGACGTCGTGGGATCGGGCGCTTGCGTCGTCGATTGCCGACTTCGAGCCGGACTGGATCGTCTGTGCGGGGTTCATGCGCATCCTCGGTCCTGCCGTGCTCGGCGCCTTCCCGTGGCGGATCGTCAATACCCATCCTGCGCTGCTCCCGGCCTTTCCTGGTGCACATGGCGTGCGGGATGCCCTGGCCTACGGCGCTCGCGTGACCGGTTGCACCGTGCATCTGGTCGATGCCGGGGTGGACACCGGCCCGATCCTCGCCCAGAGAGCAGTCGACATCCGCGAGGACGACGACGAGGCGGCCCTTCATGAACGCATCAAGATCGTGGAGCGCGAGCTCCTCGTGGATATCGTGACTCGTCTGTGCGCAGTGGGCTGCACGGTAGACGGCAGGAAGGTGACCATCCCGTGAGCGCACTCCCCGATCGCAAGCCCGTCCGCAGGGCTCTCATCTCGGTCTACGACAAGTCCGGACTGCCCGAGTTGGTCGCCGCGCTCCATGCGGCGGGAGTCGAGATCGTGTCGACGGGATCGACTGCGGCGCGTATCGAGGAGTTGGGCGTGCCGGTCACTGCGGTCTCAGACCTCACCGGCTTCCCCGAATGCCTCGATGGCCGCGTCAAGACGTTGCACCCCCGGGTCCATGCCGGCCTCCTCGCCGATACGCGCCTGCCGGAGCACGTTGCGCAACTCGACGAGCTGGGCATCGCTCCCTTCGAGCTCGTGGTCGTCAACCTCTATCCCTTTACGAGCACCGTTGCTTCGGGCGCTGCTCCGGACGACTGCATCGAGCAGATCGACATCGGCGGCCCCGCGATGGTCCGCGCGTCGGCCAAGAACCACGCGAGCGTCGCTGTCGTGGTGGATCCCCGCAGTTACGCGACCGTCATCGAGGCGATCCGCGACGGAGGCTTCACTCTGGAGCAGCGCCAGCGTCTCGCGGCCGAGGCCTTCGCGCACACCGCCTCCTACGACGTGGCCGTCGCCACATGGATGGGCAATGTCGTGGCGCCTGACGGTTCGGGATTCCCCTCGTGGCTCGGTCAGGCCTGGGAGCGACAGGCAGTGCTGCGATACGGAGAGAACCCTCACCAGTCGGCGGCCGTCTACGCCGCGGACTTCTCTCGCCCTGGGCTGGCCCGTGCCGAGCAGCTCCACGGCAAGGAGATGTCCTACAACAACTACGTCGACGCGGATGCTGCCTGGCGAGCGGCATACGACCATGGCGATCCCGCAGTCGCCATCATCAAGCACGCCAACCCGTGCGGGATCGCAGTCGGCACCAACATCGCCGATGCCTACGAGAAGTCCTTCGCCACGGACCCGGTGTCGGCGTTCGGGGGAGTCGTGGCAGCCAACCGCCCGGTGTCGCTCGCCATGGCGCAGGCGATGGCGGAGGTGTTCACAGAGGTCGTCGTCGCACCCGACTACGACGAGTCCGCGCTGAGCGTGCTGACCGAGCGAAAGGGCCTGCGCATCCTGCGCGCGCAGGCTCGTCCTGAGCGTGGGTGGGTCGACCTGAGGCCTATCTCGGGCGGAGTCCTCCTGCAGGGGGCAGACGATATCCGCGCCGACGGCGACGACCCGGCGACGTGGCGCCTGGCAGCGGGCGCTCCCGTCGATATCGCGACGATGGAGGATCTCGCTTTCGCCTGGCGCGCCGTGCGTGCGCCGAAGTCCAACGCGATCCTCCTGGCCAAGGACGGGGCCGCGGTCGGCATCGGCATGGGACAGGTCAACCGCGTGGATGCCGCGCGCCTTGCCGTGTCGCGAGCCGGCGAGGAGCGCGCTCGCGGCGCCGTCGCCGCATCGGATGCCTTCTTCCCCTTCTCCGATGGACTCGAAGTGCTCCTGGCTGCAGGCGTGCGCGCCATCGTCCAGCCCGGCGGTTCCGTGCGCGACGAGGAGGTCATCGCGGTAGCGGAGGCCGCCGGGGCGAGCATGTATCTCACCGGCACCCGTCACTTCTTCCACTGAGAAGCGCGATGGGCAGGGAGATGCGCGCGTGACCGGAAGCCTCCGCCGACGTGCACTGGTCGCCGGTGTCACGGCCTTCATCGTCGGGGCGCTGACGGCCCTGCAGTCCCGGGTCAATGGCGAACTCGCCAGCGTGACCCAAAGCGGGCTGCAGGCTGCAATCGTGAGCTTCGGAACGGGCTGGGTCCTGCTCACGGTAATCCTTCTCGCCAGCCCCAGCGTGCGACGCGGCCTCGCTTCAGTGTGGGCAGCCTTGCGGGCCGGGACCCTGCGCTGGTGGCAGGTGATCGGAGGCCTGCTGGGCGGGTTCTTCGTCGCCGTCCAGAGCGCAACCGTCCCACTCATCGGCGTGGCGGTCTTCACCGTGGCGGTAGTCGCGGGGCAGGTCTCCAACAGCATCGTGGTGGATCGGCTTGGCCTGGGTCCCGCGGGTCGACAGGCGGTCACGCCGACGCGCGTCGTGTCCGCCATCCTGGCTGTGGCCGCAGTGGTCGTCGCGGTGTCCGATCGTCTCGGCGGTGAGGTGGAGGGGTCCGCGCCGGCTGCGGCGGCGGCACTCGTCGCTGGCCTCGCTATCGCGGTGCAGCAGGCGATCAACGGTCGCGTCGGGGCGGCAGCACGCAATGCGTGGACGGCGGCGTGGGTCAACTTCACGCTCGGCACCGTCATGCTCGGCGCTGCGCTCGGGCTCGCCTGGGGCTTCACCGAGTTCGATCCCGGTGAACTGCCTGCAGGGCCGTGGTGGCTCTACGTGGGCGGCACCATCGGCGTCCTCTTCATCGCGGCGGCCGCCTGGGTGGTCCAGCGCCTAGGCGTCCTCCTCTTCGCCCTGCTCACCATCACCGGGCAGCTCAGTGGCGCCCTGCTCCTCGACTGGCTGGCACCTGCGGACGGGGTGACCTTCCACGCCACGCTCATCGGAGGGGTCGTGCTCGCCGGCGTAGCCGTGGCCGTGGGGAGCCTGTCTACCTGGGCCCCTCGGCTTCGCCGCCCGAAGAGTCACTAGATTTCCTATATGACTGCAACGATCCTTGACGGCAAGGCCACCGCGGCAGCGGTGAAGGCGGACCTAGCTACGCGCGTCGCCGCGCTGCGCGAGCGCGGCATCACCCCGGGCCTGGCGACCGTGCTCGTCGGCGACGACCCGGGCAGCCACGCTTATGTCGGCGGCAAGCACAAGGATTGCGCCGAGGTGGGGATCGCCTCTATCCGCGTGGACATGCCGGCTTCGGCCACGCAGGCCGAGGTGGAGGAGCAGGTGCGCCGGCTCAACGACGACCCTGCCGTCACCGGCTACATCGTCCAGTTGCCGCTACCGAAGGGCCTCGACAGCAATCGCGTCCTCGAGATCATGGATCCCGCCAAGGACGCGGATGGCCTGCATCCCATGAACCTCGGACGCCTGGTGCTCGGAATCGAGGCTCCGCTGCCGTGCACCCCCCGGGGCATCGTCGAACTCCTCCGCGCATACGACGTGCCCATCGCGGGTGCGGAGGTGTGCATCGTGGGCCGGGGCATCACCGTCGGACGCCCACTGGGGCTCCTGCTCACCCGGCGTCAGGAGAATGCGACCGTGACCCTGTGTCACACCGGCACCAAGGACATGGCCATGCACGTCGCCCAGGCGGACATCGTCGTCGCGGCCGCTGGTGTGCCGGGCGTCATCACCCCCGACATTGTGAAGCCTGGCGCTGCGCTCGTGGATGTCGGCATCACGCGGACCGATGCCGGCCTCGTGGGAGACATCGACCCCTCATGCGCCGACGTGGCCGGATGGATCGCGCCCAT
Organism: uncultured Actinomyces sp.; assembly: GCA_964476205.1. Lineage (GTDB taxonomy): Bacteria > Actinomycetota > Actinomycetes > S36-B12 > S36-B12 > Mxb001. Next base: position 7,033 of record CAYYZU010000021.1, read on the forward strand.
GCCTGGCGGCACCGGGCCCATGACGCGGGCGATGCTCATTGCCAACGTCGTCGAGGCAGCCGAGCGGTCATAGGCTGCTCGGGTGAGCGGCATGGCAGAGATCCATCAACTCAGGCCGCGCCGACGCCGCTGGTGGAGCCAGTGGCCGATAGCGATCGTGCTGGCCGGGGTAGTCGCGTCGCTTGCCGTCGTCGCGCTCGATCGTTTCCGGCTGGGGTCCTTGATGCTCGCCGCGAGCCTCGTACTCGCCTTCGTCCTGCGCCTGGTGCTGCCTGCCGACCAAGCCGGGATGCTCGCCGTACGCTCCAAGCGAGTGGACCTTGTCGTCCTCGGCACGCTCGCTGCGGCCCTCGTTGTGTTCGCTCTGTGGGTGCCTCCCCCTGCGTAGGGCCGATGGAGCACGGGGACTAGCGTGGGTCTTGATTCAGCCTGAGGACCACTGAGGAGAAGACCGTGTCCCGCACCCCCGTCAACGTCGCCGTCACCGGGGCCGCTGGCCAGATCGGCTACGCACTGCTCTTCCGTATTGCTTCCGGGCAGCTGCTTGGGCCCGACGTGCCCGTACGCCTGCGCATGCTGGAGATCACCCCTGCGCTGCAGGCTGCCGAAGGCACGGCGATGGAACTCGACGACTGTGCGTTCCCGCTGCTTGCCGGGATCGATATCACCGATGATCCGCGGGCGGCCTTCGACAGCGTCAACATTGCCCTCCTCGTGGGAGCCCGGCCGCGCGGCCCGGGTATGGAGCGCCGCGACCTGCTCGAGGCCAATGGCGGCATCTTCAAGCCTCAGGGAGAGGCGCTCAACGCGGGTGCTGCCGACGACGTGCGCATCCTGGTGGTCGGCAACCCCGCCAACACGAATGCCCTGATCGCCCAGGCCCACGCGCCCGACATCCCTCGCGAGCGCTTCACCGCAATGATGCGCCTCGATCACAATCGCGCGCTCACGCAGTTGGCGCAGAAGACCGGCGCGACTGTGTCGGATGTCCGCAAGGTGACCGTGTGGGGCAACCACTCGGCGTCCCAATACCCCGACATCACGCACGCCACGGTCAAGGGCCAGTCGGCGATGGCCGTGGTGGATGACCAGGCGTGGATCGCCGACACGTTCATCCCGACCGTCGCCAAGCGCGGCGCGGCCATCATCGATGCGCGCGGCGCCTCGTCCGCGGCATCCGCTGCCAACGCCGCCATCGACCACGTGCACGATTGGGTTCTCGGCACCCCCGAGGGCGATTGGGTCTCAGCGGGAGTGCCGTCCGACGGGTCCTATGGCATCCCCGAGGGGATCATCTCCGGCTTCCCGTGCGTCTCGCGCAACGGCGCTTGGGAGATCGTCCAGGGCCTGGAGATCGACGACTTCTCCCGCCCACGGATTGATGCCTCCGTCGCCGAGCTCCAGGAGGAGCGCGACGCCGTGGCCGCTCTCGGTCTCCTCTAGTCCCGCACTGCACACCACTCCAAGAAAAGAGCGTCACCGTGTCGAAGATCAAGGTGGTCAATCCGGTCGTCGAGCTCG
>CAYYZU010000021.1:8563-15365 GCA_964476205.1 uncultured Actinomyces sp.
AGGACCAGTTGATCCTGCCCTACCTCGACGTGGACCTGAAGTACTACGACCTCGGCATCGAGTATCGCGATGCCACGGATGACCAGGTCACCATCGATGCCGCGCAGGCAATCCTTAAGTACGGCGTCGGCGTGAAGTGCGCCACCATCACGCCCGATGAGGCCCGGGTGGAGGAGTTCGGCCTCAAGAAGATGTGGAAGTCGCCGAATGGCACCATCCGCAACATCCTCGGCGGCGTCATCTTCCGCGAGCCGATCATCATGTCCAATATCCCGCGCTTGGTGCCCACCTGGACCAAGCCGATCATCGTGGGCCGTCACGCCTTCGGCGACCAGTACCGCGCCACGGACTTCAAGGTGCCGGGCCCGGGGATGCTCACGATGACCTTCACGCCGGCTGACGGCTCGGAGCCCATGGAGTTCCAGGTCTTCGATTTCCCCGAGGCCGGCGTCGCCATGGGCATGTACAACCTCGACGACTCGATCCGTGACTTCGCGCGTGCGTCTTTCCGTTACGGGCTTGCCCGCAAGTACCCCGTCTACATGTCGACGAAGAACACCATTCTCAAGGCATACGACGGCCGGTTCAAGGACATCTTTGCCGAGGTCTTCGACGCGGAGTTCAAGTCGGAGTTCGAGGCGGCCGGCCTGACGTACGAGCACCGGCTCATCGACGACATGGTCGCGAGCGCCCTCAAGTGGGAGGGCGGCTACGTCTGGGCGTGCAAGAACTACGACGGTGACGTCCAGTCGGACACCGTGGCCCAGGGCTTCGGCTCGCTGGGACTCATGACGAGCGTGCTCATGACGCCGGATGGCCGCACGGTCGAGGCGGAGGCAGCCCACGGCACGGTGACCCGGCATTACCGCCAACACCAGCGCGGCGAGGCCACGTCGACCAACCCGGTCGCGTCGATCTTCGCGTGGACGCAGGGCCTCGAGCACCGCGGCAAGCTCGATGGCACGCCCGAAGTCTCCGGCTTCGCGCGGACTCTCGAGCGGGTATGCATCGAGACGGTCGAGGGCGGCCAGATGACCAAGGACCTCGCCCTGCTCGTCGGCCCGGACCAGCCGTGGCTGACGACGCAGGACTTCCTGGCCGCCATCGACGCGAACCTCCAGAAGGCGATGGCCTGAGACTTGGCGCGCGCCAAGGGGGTTGCACTCGTTGCGATCACGGCAAATGTCAACGGCATCCGGGCAGCAGCTCGCCGTGGTGGATTGGTGTGGCTCCATGACGCCAAGGCCGATGTCATCTGCCTCCAGGAGGTCCGCGCCACCCACGAGCAGGTCCACGAGGCACTCGCCGACAGCGGTCTCGCGGACATGCACGTGTCGCACAGCGCGTCGGAGAGCCTCGGGCGCAACGGCGTCGCAGTCCTGAGCCGGGAGCAGCCTGTCGCCGTGCGCGAGGGACTGGGGGAGCCCGAATTCGCCAGGCAGGGCCGCTGGATCGAGGTCGATCTGCAGACTGCACTGGGTCCACTCACGGTCGTGTCGGCTTACGTCCACACGGGAGAGGCACAGACGCCGAAGCAAGACGAGAAGTTCCGCTTCCTCGACGCGATGGACCGCCGGCTCGGAGCATTGCGCCGCAGGGCATCGCGACAGAAGGGGCACGTGCTCGTCACGGGGGACTTCAACGTCGCTCACGCCGAGGTCGACATCAAGAACTGGAAGGGCAACCGGGACAAGGCTGGCTTCCTCCCCGAGGAGCGCGCCTATCTCGACGGCTGGTTCGGCGTGCCCGGCGGCAAGGCGGGGCCGTGGAGCGACCTGGGGCGCGCCCTCGGCGGCCCCGGCCCCGGCCCCTACACCTGGTGGTCCTGGCGTGGACGTGGGTTCGACACCGACGGCGGGTGGCGGATCGACTACCAGATCGCGACACCGGCGCTCGCTGCGCTCGCCCGTGAGGCGGTCGTCGGTAAGGCGCCCACCTACGCGGAGCGCTGGAGCGACCATGCGCCGCTCACCGTCACGTTCGGCTGAGCACCCCGTATCCTCTAGCGGGTGAGCGGCTTATGGGTCAACATCGCGTTGGTCCTCTTCTTCATCCTTCTCGGTAGCTTCTTTGCCGCGGCTGAGATTGCCCTCGTTTCTCTGCGCGAGAGTCAGGTCGAGCGGCTTGCCCAGCGTGGGCGCCGCGGCCGGACCCTCGCCTCGCTCGTGCGCGACCCGAATCGGTTCCTCGCCGCCGTCCAGGTGGGTGTCACGCTCGCGGGGTTCATCTCTGCCGGCTTCGGCGCATCGCAGATCGCGCCCGCCATCGCTCCCATGCTTGAGTCGTGGGGCCTGTCCGAGGGCTGGGCCTCGGCTCTGTCGTTTATTGGCGTCACCATCGTGATCGCCTATATCTCCCTCGTCATCGGCGAACTCGTGCCCAAGCGCATCGCGCTGCAGCGCGCCGAGTCCACCGCGCTCATCCTCGCCGGCCCCGTCGAGCTTCTTGCGCGGATCACCCGCCCCTTTATCTGGCTGCTGTCGATCTCCACCAATGCCCTCGTCCGCCTGCTCGGCGGCAATCCGCACTCGGGCAAGGAGCAGATCACCGGCGAGGAGTTGCGCGACATTGTGGCCGCCACGGAAGAACTCACCGCTGAGGAGCGTGCCCTCATCGACGACGTTTTCGACGCGGGCGATCGCGAGCTCCGCGAGGTGATGCTGCCGCGCACGGAGGTGGCCTTCCTGGACGCATCCGCTCCTGTGGCCGACGCAATCCTCGAGGTCTCCGATGCGCCCCACTCGCGCTACCCGGTCATTCGCGGATCGGCGGATGACGTGGTGGGCGTGGTCCACATTCGCGACCTCCTCACTCCGGATGTCGACCGCTCCACGCGCCGAGTGGGCGATCTCGCGCGCGAGACGGCCTTCTTCCCCGGCACCAAGCAGGTCATCCCTGCGCTCACCGAGATGCGCCGACTGCGCCAGCATCTGGCGATCGTCGTCGACGAGTACGGCGGGACCGCCGGAATCGTGACCCTCGAGGACCTGGTCGAGGAGCTCGTCGGCGATATCCGTGACGAGTACGACACCGAGGCCTCCGGGCCCCGCACCGATGTCGACGGCCTGCTCAATCTTGAGGACTTCACCGACGAGACGGGCGTCGAATTGCCGGACGGGCCGTACGAAACGGTGGCCGGCTTCGTCGTCTCCGAGCTCGGCGAGCTGCCCACCGTAGGCGCCAGTGTCGAGGTCGACGGCCACCGTCTCACGGTGACCGAGCTCGACGGGCGCCGCGTGGCGCGCATCAGCGTCACGGCCGTGTCAGACGGACCCGGCACCGAGGGTGACGGCGAGTCGCTGTCAGAATGACGCCATGCCGGAGATCCCCGTCCACGTCCCCCCGCGCGTGCTCTCTGGCATCCAGCCGACCGCGGATTCATTCCAGATCGGCAACTATCTCGGTGCGCTGCGCCGCTGGGTGAGCCTGCAAGAGACACACGACGCCTTCTACTGCGTCGTCGACCAGCATGCCATCACCGTGGAGCACGATCCGAAGGTGCTGCGTCGCCGGACACTGCTTTCCTTCGCCCAGTTACTCGCTGTGGGACTCGACCCGACGCGTTCGACGGTCTTCGTCCAGAGCCATGTCCCCGAGCATGCCCAGCTCGCCTGGATCCTCGAGTGCCTCACGGGATTCGGCGAGGCATCGCGCATGACGCAGTTCAAGGACAAGTCCCAGCGCGAGGGAGCCGAGCGCGCCACGGTAGGGCTCTTCACGTACCCCGTCCTCCAGGCTGCCGACATCCTCATCTACCAGGCCTCAGGCGTGCCCGTGGGCGAGGACCAGCGCCAGCATCTCGAACTCACCCGCGACCTGGCGCAGCGATTCAACGCGACCTACGGCCCCACACTCGTGGTTCCCGAGCCTCTCATCGTCAAGGACACCGCCAAGGTCCTGGATCTCGCCGACCCGACCGCCAAGATGAGCAAGTCCTCGCCCGCCGGGTGCGTCTTCCTCCTTGACGATCCCAAGGTCACGCGCAAGAAGATCATGTCGGCGGTCACCGATTCCGATCGCGATATCCGCTACGACCCAGTGGACAAGGCAGGGGTCTCCAATCTGTTGACGCTCCTCAGTGCATTCGACGGCCGGTCCGTCGAGGAAGTAGCGTCCGCCTACGACGGCCGTGGCTACGGGGACCTCAAGAAGGACGTCGCCGAGGTTGTCGTCGACTTCTGCACGAGCTTCCGCGCGCAGGTTGATGACCTCATGTCGGATCCCGCGGAACTCAGCCGACTGATCCGCCTCGGGGCCGACCGCGCCCGTGCTGCGGCCACCCCCACTCTCGCTGCCGTCTACGACCGCGTGGGGTTCGCACCCCTGCCGGCCCCATGATCACCGGCCTCATGATCGCCGTCGCCGCATGTTGACCGTCGGCGTCGTGATCGAGGTCCCGGAGCCGCATGCGGGTCGGATACGCGAGGCAAGGCGCGCCTGGGGCGATCCGGAGGCGGATACCGTGCCTCCGCACATCACCATCGTTGCTCCCGTGTCGGTCGATCCCGGAGAGGTGCCGGTACTCGAGGAGCACCTCGCGCGAGCTGTCGTGGGGTGTGCGCCCTTCCGGATGCGCCTGCGCGGTACGGGGACTTTCCGGCCCGTGAGCCCCGTGGTCTTCCTTGCTGTCGCCGAGGGCATCCCCGGGTGCGAGGACCTCGAGCGCAGGGTGAGGACTGGCCCCTGGGCGGTCGACCTGCGATTCCCCTACCACCCGCACGTGACGGTCGCTTTTGGCCTTGGCGACGAGGCCCTCGATCAGGCATTCGAGGAAATGGCTGACTTCGAGGCGGCATTCACCGTCGAGAGCATCCGCCTCTACGAACTAGGCGGGGAGGGCTGGATGCCCCGGGCGGCGTACCCGCTGCGGGGATAAGCGACTGGATCAGTTGCGCGCGTAGTCGTGCTCGACCTCGTCGTGCTCCACGGGTCGGGCTCGGCGGCCGCCGCTGCGCGGAGCCGGGCCGCGCAGGCTACGCAGGCCGAGCACGATGAGCACCACGCCCACCGCCATGGCACCGATGAGAGTCCAGACCCAGCCCCAGTTGGTCGTCGACGACGTCGATGCGGGCGAGGCCTGGGCGTCAACCCCTGTGGATCCGGGCTCGGCAGCCGCCCCGTCAGTGGCCGAGGCCTCAGTGGCCTGGGCGGCGGCCTCGCCCGAGCCGCCGGGAGCCGCGGTGATGGGATCCACCAGGTAGCCGACCGGCGTGACCGCATCGATGTTGGCGAAGCCCCAATCGAGAAGCGCTGAGGCCGAGGGATAGATCTCGCCATCGATGTTGAGCAGCGTCACCACCAGGCTCGTCCCGCCGCGTTCGGCCGCGCCGACGAAGGTCCGCCCGGCCTCCGTCGTCCAGCCCGTCTTGACGCCGATGGCGCCCTCGTAGCCCTGGATGAAGAGGGGGTTCTGCGTGGCGATGGGCATGGTCGGTCGGGGGTCTCCGGGCTCCTCGGGCATGTAGCCGGGGAAGTCCTCGATCACGCGCGTGTTGACGTACTCGAAGAAGTCGGGACGAGCAAGTCCTTCGCGTGCGAAGAGCGCGAGGTCGTAGGCCGAACTCACCTGGCCCTCGGCCGGAAGGCCGCTGGGATTCATGGCAACCGTGTCGTAGGCCTGCAGTCGCTGAGCTTCCTCGTTCATCTGCGCAACGGTGAGCTCGAGGCCGCCATTGGCCATCGCGAGCGCAGAGGCGCAGTCATTGCCGCTCTGCATCATGAGGCAGAGGAAGAGCTCGCGAGCGGTGTAGGTCGCGTTCTCCACGAGGCCCACGCGGCTGCCCTCGACAGCGACATCGTCGTAGGTCGTCGTGTAGACGAGGTCGGGATCGAGACGCTCGGCGAGGGTGACCGCGGTGAGGGTCTTGAGGACCGATGCGGGCGGTCGCTGCACGTGGGGGGCCTTGGCGGCCAGGATCGCGCCGCTCTCGAGGTCGGCGAGCACCCAGGCGCTCACCGGCACGTCGGGGAGCGGGTCGGCCGAGGGGCCCGGATCCACGATGACATCGCTGCCCGTGAGCAGGGGGCCGCCGATCGGCTCGGCAGAGGCGCTTGGCGCTGCCAGCAGCAGGGGGGCTGCGACGAGGGCGGCGACGACGACGAGGGAGCGGCGCATGGTGCGTTCAGACTAACGACGGAGCCCGCCGGGATGCCTGATCAACGCGGCGTGGCGCCGGCTCAGACGCGGCGGAAGATGAGGGCGCGCTTGACCTGCTGGATGGCCTTGGTCACCTCGATGCCGCGGGGGCAGGCGTCGGTGCAGTTGAAGGTGGTGCGGCATCGCCAGACACCCTCCTTCTCGTTGAGGATCTCGAGGCGCGTCTCGGCGGCGGCATCCCGGGAGTCGAAGATAAAGCGATGGGCCGCAACGATGGCCGCCGGCCCGAAGTACTGCTCGTCGGTCCAGAAGACCGGGCAGGAGGTGGTGCAGGCGGCGCAGAGGATGCACTTGGTGGTGTCGTCGAAGACCGCGCGGTCCTCGGCCGACTGCAGGCGCTCCTTGGTGGGCTCGTGGCCCTCGGGGATGAGGAAGGGCTTGACGGCGCGGTAGGCGGCGAAGAACGGCTCCATGTCGACGACGAGGTCCTTCTCCAATGGCAGGCCCTTGATGGCCTCCACCGTGATGTCGCCCGTGCCCAGGTCCTTGATGAGCGTCTTGCACGCAAGGCGGTTGCGCCCGTTGATGCGCATCGCGTCGGATCCGCAGATGCCGTGCCCGCAGGAACGGCGGAAGGTGAGAGTGCCGTCCTGCTCGCCCTTGATCTTCATGAGCGCATCGAGCACGCGGTCGGTGGGGTACGCC
>CAYYZU010000022.1:0-15341 GCA_964476205.1 uncultured Actinomyces sp.
GCACCTCCTGAAGGAGGGCCTCGGTGATGGGAGCGATCATGAATCCTCCTCTCACAGCGGGATGTACCGCACTTCCAGTGTGCGCCTGCGCAAGGGGCAAGGTCAAGGACCGAAGCGAAGAGATCCGGTCAGGCCTCGCCACCATGACCGGTGGACTCGCCTCAGGCCAGGCGTCACCATGGGGCGTGGCCTCGATCCGGCGCGTCCTTGCCGTCGCTGTGGCCCTCGGCATGGCCGCCACGCTCACGGGTTTTTCAGCACCCGCGAGCGGGCGCCCGACCGCAGAGGCACCGCAGGCATCGACGCTGCGCGTGGGCAGCGTCGAACTCACGCCCTGCCGCGTCATGCGCGGCGCCTGGTGCGGATCGATCACGCGCCCCTGGGACACCGCGGGTCGAGTGCCCGGCACTCTGCAGGTCGGCTTCGCCTGGATCCCCGCATCGTCGGGTCGCTCCATCGGCACGCTCGTGCCGCACGAAGGCGGCCCCGGTTACAGCACGACCGGGTCTGGGGAGTGGTTCGCCGAGATGTACGGCGACCTGATGCGCAATCACGACATGCTGCTGGTCGACCCCCGTGGCATGGGACGCACCGCGGTCATCGCCTGCCCCGCGCTCGACCAGGGCACCATGTCCTTCATTCGCGCCGTGGGCGCATGCGGGCGCTCACTCGGTGACCGCGCCTACCTCTACGGCACCGAAGCCTCCGCCGACGACCTTGCCGCCGTGCTCGACGCGCTCGAGATTGACAGGGTCGACTTGTACGGCGACTCCTACGGCACGTTCTTCGGCCAGGCCTTCGCCGGGCGCCACGGCGATCGACTGCGCACCCTGATCCTCGACGGTGCCTACCCGACGTACGGCGAATCCGCGTGGTACCCCACCCAGGGACCGGCGCTTCGACGGGCCTTCACCGCCGTGTGCGCGCGCAGCGAGCTGTGCGCGCAGGCGGAGGGCCTCCCGCTCCCGCTCCTGGAGTCGCTGCTCGAGCGCCTGCGCGACAAGCCGATGCGCGTGCGCGCACCCGGGGGCGACGGCCGCTGGCACGACGTGATCCTCGATCCCGAGGCTGTGACGGCCGTGGCCTACAACGCGACCTATCTCTCGCCGACCTATCGCGAGTTCACCGCCGCTGTGCGCGCCGCCCTCGACGGTGACGCTCGACCGCTCGGCCGGCTCTTCGCTGAGTACTGGTGGACCGGCGACACCTCGAGCAATCCGCGGCAGTACAGCACCGGTGCAGAGGCAGCCGTCTCCTGTCACGACTACCCGCAGCTCTTCGACCTGCGGCGCTCCGACAATGCGCGCAAGGAGCAGTATCGCGACGCCTTCGCACGCGAGGAGCGCACTGACCCCGGCCTCTACGCACCCTTCACCATCACCGAGTACAAGCGCTCGGGCTGGACCTCCTTCGGCATGTGCCTGGAGTGGCCGAAGCCCCCGGAGGGGGTGAGCTTCGGGCCACCGAAGCCCCCGAGCGGCCGCTATCCGGCTGTGCCCACGCTCGTGCTGTCAGGGGAGTTCGACACGATCACGACCCCGGCGGAGGGTGACATGGTCGCCGAGCGCTTCCCGCGCTCGCGCCACATCGTGGTGGCCAACGGCCTGCACGTCGTGGGCGGCGCCCGACCTGACAGTTGTGGACCGCGCCTGGTGCGCCACGTCATCCGCACCGGCGGCCTGGACATCCCCGCATCGCTGGAGGAGTGCGCCGCCAGCGCTCCCATCATCCGTGCGGTCGGCACCTACCCGCGCGAACTCTCAGGCATCCAACTGCCGTCAGGGGTGGCCGATGACACGGTCGCGCGCGTCGCGGTGACGGCCGCCAACACCGCTGCCGACCTCATCGACCGCTGGTGGCAGGGCTACTCCGACACCGGCCACGGGCTGCGCGGCGGGGAATGGCGCTACTCGGATGGGATCCGCGTCCGCTTCGCACTCACGGGCGTCAAGCTCGTGCGCGACCTGCCGGTGAGCGGGTCCTTCACCTGGGATCGCACCACGGGCAACGTCTCAGTCGATCTGCGCCTGCCAGGCGCGAGCGGCGTGCGCACCGTCTCGGGATCGTGGAATGCCGACGACTCGGGCGCCATGGCGACTCTGCGCGTCACGGGTGCTCTCGGCCCGGCCACGCTCGTCTTCCCCGCCCCGTAGCGGGCATCGGCATCGCGCCGTGTGACAGCCTGGCGGCATGGATCGCCGGGGTTTCCTCGCCGCCGGACTCAGCCTCGCGGCTGCACCGCTCGTGCTGCGCCTGGACCCCGCGACCGCGTCGGCACGCCGGTCGATCCCTGCCCCGACAGGTTCGCTGGTCACGCGCTGGGACACCGACCCGTGGTCGCGCGGCTCCTACTCTGCGCTCCCTGTCGGGACGTCGCCGTCGGTACGTCGCACGATCGCCGATGCTGTCCTCGGCGGGCGCATTGCGCTCGCGGGCGAGTACGCGAGTACGGCGTACCCCGCCACCACGACCGGTGCCTATCTCTCCGGACGCCACGCGGTGAAGCGTCTGCTCGATCGCGTGAACGCGCGGACCGCGGTCATCATCGGCGCAGGGATCGCAGGCGCAGCCGCAGCCCACGACCTGCGTGCCGCTGGCCTCGAGGTGACGGTTGTCGAAGCCCGCGATCGCGTGGGCGGGCGCATCTGGAGCAATGACGAGTGGGGCGTGCCCGTCGAACTGGGCGCGGCGTGGATCCACGGCACGCGTGGCAACCCGATCGTGCCGCTGGCACGCAGCGCTGGGCTCGGGCTCAAACCCACCGATTACGACGACGCGGTCGTCCGCGACACCGTCACGGGATTGCCCTCGGCCAAGGCCGAGGCGCGCTGGAGTCGTCTCGACGGCCTGCTCGAGCAACTGGGCGAGGCGTGGCCACCGAAGTCGCTGAGCGTCGCCGACTGGCTCAGCCGCAAGGGCTGGACCACGGGGCGGATCGACACCTGGGCCGCTCAGGTCGAGGTCACGCAGGAGTATGCACTCGACCCCACTCGCCTCGGTGTGCGCGCCACAGAGGAAGGGGCGGCGTACCGCGGCGGAGACGTGCTCGTGGCTGACGGCTACGTGACGATCGTTGACGACCTGCTTGCAGGCGTCGACGTGTGGCGCGGCGCCGCTGCTCAGTCCGTCGACGTGCGCGGCTCGAAGGTGAATGTCGCGCTCGCGTCGGGTGAGCGACTCTCCGCAGACATCGCCGTGGTTGCTGCGCCGCTCGCGCTCGTGCGTGCGGGCCTGCCCAAGCTCCCCGACATGACCGGGAGCGTGCGTGCGGCGCTGCGGGGACTCGTCACGGGAGTCTTTGAGAAGGTCGTGCTGCGCTACGACGAGCAGTGGTGGGGCGACCACCGCGTCTACGGAGTCGTGGGCGGGGGAGCCCCGGGCGCGCCCGCAGGCTCAGCAGCTGCGCTGCGGTGGACAGAGTTCTACTCACTCACCGACGTGCTCGGCTTCCCCGCCCTGGTCGGCTTCTCGGGCGGATCGAGTGCTCGGTCACGGCCCGCGTCGGACCCGGCCTGTGCGAGCGAGGCCCAGCGCGCACTCACGGCGGCCTTCGCCGGCTGAGAGCTCCCCGCCACAATGGTCGCGTGATCGAGGTCTCGCCCGCGGAGTTCGAGGAGCTGGTCGCCGAGGCCCTCGAGGCTGTGCCGGTCGACCTCGCCCGCCTCATCGACAATGTCGTCTTCGTCATCGAGGCCGATGGTCCGCCGGATGACCCAGACCTGCTCGGGCTCTACGAGGGCATTGCCCTCACGGAGCGGGATGCGACGTATGCCGGTGCGCTACCGGATCGCATCACGATCTATCGCAACCCGACGCTGCGGATCTGCGACACCTTTGAGGACGTCGTCGAAGAGGTCACCATCACCGTCGTGCACGAGATCGCGCACCACTTCGGCATCGACGACGACCGCCTGCACGAGCTCGGCTACGACTGAGTCGGTCCTACCGCGGCTTGACCGTGCCGTCCATGTAGACGGTGAGAATCTGCAGGCCACCCTGGCCGTCGTCGTAGTTGACGTACCAGCGCAACTTGCCGAAGTCGGAAGCCGACGTGGTGGCCTGCATGAGGTTCATCGCGACGAGGGGTACGTCGGTGGGGAACTTGTCCGAGTGCTCCTCGCGGTACTGCTCGGCCAGGGCGAGGGCCTTGTTCGCGCCGATCCGGAGCTTCTTGTCCACTCCGGTGCTTCCCGTCCATCCCTCAGGACTCGTGATGACCTCGCTGGAGCACATGCCGTCGTACGTGAGCAGGAGGGAGATGCCGCCCGGCTTGCCGCTGCGTGACACGAGATTGACGTTGAAGGCCACCTGGTTGGCGGTGAGGGTGATGGCCTTGAGTGGATCCGTGTCGGCGGGATCTCCTTCGAGGTCGACCTCCATCATCTTGGAATCGACGACCTTCATGCCCTTGCCGTAGTACTGCTCGGCGAGCTGGGGAATGTCGAGCTTGCGGAAGTCCTTCTGAGCCTTGGCCATCAGCGGCCTGACGTTGCCCGACCATCCGCACAGGTCATCGGCTGCCTGAGCCGACACGGGTGCGACGAGGACCCCTGCGGACAGGGCGACCAGGGCTAGTGCGGACTTCCACATGCTGCCTCCTCCAGGCTGCCCCCGACTGCGATTGAACTCGAGTGCGAATGTACCCCGGCGTTGGCGGGAACCGTCCGCAATTCGCTGGCAGGAGGCACTGTGGGGACTACTGTCCCGCCCATGCCGGACACGGGTGCGACTGCCGAGGTGATGCCTGACGACGACGTGGAAGGTCACGTCGGCGGTGAGGACGCGCGTCTGCCCGACTCCGAGCGCAGCGGCTCGCCCCGATCCCTGGCCGCAGCCTGGGCGGGAGTCGTCCTCGCTCCCGGCACGATCATCACCGGGATGGTCGCGGCGGGTGGCTCCGCCGGCCCTGGCTTTGCCATCGGCTTCGCCGGTCTCGCGATCGGGGTGGTGGTCGGGACGCTCTGCGTCGCCTTCATCTCCATCTGGGGCCCACGCACCGGGCTGGCGCAGATGTCCCTGGGACGCCTCGCCTTCGGTGCCCTGAACGTCGTGCCGCAGGTGTTCCTCATCGGGAGCCTCATCGCCTACGACGCCCTGAACGACCTCTTCGGCGTCGATGCGCTCGCGAGCTCGCTCGGCATCTCGTTCTTCGTTGCGCTGGCCGCCGTAGTGGCGATCGAGGTGACGGTCGTCGTCTTCGGCGTGCGCCTCATGCGCATCCTCGGCACGATCCTCAGCTCGGTCATGCTCGTCGTGAGCATCGGGCTGATCTACGGTGCGAGTCAGGTCGCCCCCGCCCCGGCACCTGCGGGGACAGACGGTTTCCCCGTCGGGCAGTTCCTGCTCGCCACCGGTCTGGGCTTGAGCGTGTCCATCTCGTGGACGGTCCAGGCATGTGACCTCTCGCGCGTACTGCCGGCCCGCACCTCCCCTCGTCGGGTCTTCGCCTGGGTCTTCGTTGGCATGACCGTCCCCCTGCTGGTCCTCGGCGGTATCGGCGCCTGGGTGTCGGACGATGCTGCGCTCGACAACCCGATGGGTCGGGTGGATGAGCTCCTGGGTGGCGGTATCGCCGCGACGATCGCGCTCGTCGCACTGGGCACCTCGCTCGCAACCGCCAACGCCTTCAACGACTTCAGTGCGGGCCTGAGCCTGCGTCAGATGGGAGTCCGGCTCCCGCGCATCGCCTGCTCGCTCATCGTGACCGCAGCCGGACTCGGACTGGCACTGGTGAGCCGCAACACCCAACTCGGCCAGCTGACATCGGACATCGTGCTCTTCGCCGGCTACTACACCGCGCCATGGTTCGGCGTCGCCATCGTGGAGCTCATCCTGCGCAGGAAAGAGCCCAAGCCCTGGCGCATCCCCGCCAGCGCGGCGAAAGCTGCGGCGACGGCGTTCCTGCTCGGCCTGGTCCTCCTGCTGCCCTTCACGGCGACACCGCTCGGCAACCAACTGGCGGCCGACTATCCATTCCCCTTCGCCTGGCTCGGCTGGATCTCACGCGATGCCCTCGATGGGGGAGACCTCGCCTACGTCGCCGGCGTGGTGTTCGGCGCAGCGCTCTACGCGCTGATCCGCCGGCTGCGGAAGGGTGCCCCGAAGCCGGCGGCCGCGCGTAAGGACTAGATCGGGCGGACTACGTCGGTACGACTAGATGGGGACGACCGTGCCGTTCATGTAGACCGCCAGGATGCTCAAGCCGCCCATGCCGTTGTCGTAGTTGACGTACCAGCGCAGCTTGCCGAAGTCCGGAGGCGCAGTGGTGGCCTGCATGAGATTCATCGAGTCGAGAGGCTCGCTCAGCGGGTAGTCACCGGAATGCTTCTCGCGGTACTGCTGCGCGAGCTTCAAGGCCTTGTTGGCATTGACCTTGAGCGGCTTGTCCGTGCCGGTGCTGCCCACCCACGGTGAGTCGACGACGACCGTCGTGCGGTAGCACAGTCCATCGAAGCGCACCTGAGCGCTCGCGGTGAACTCGCTGCTGCCGTCGATGACCTGCAGGTTGTAGGAGACGTAGTTGCGCGTGAGCGTGGCGGCATTGGTCGGCTTCGTGGTCGCCCCGGGAGCGGACTGGAGGTCCACCTCCATGCGGGTGTAGGTCTTCACGGTCGCGTCCTTGCCGAACTTCATCTGGATGCGCGCCGTCACCGCCTTGGAGCGCACCTTGCTATCGGCCCGCTCCATGAGGGGGATGACGTTGCCGTTCCAGCCGCAGTCCTTTTCCTTGGCCTGGGCGGCACCCACCGGGGCGAGGCCGACGGCGAGTGCGAGAGCGGCGGTGACGGCGAGGATCCGGCTGCCGCGAGCGAGGTGCGAGCGCATGGGGTCTCCCTTCAGGTCCTTGGCCTGAGGGTAGCGGTCAGCGGGGGGCTGATGCCCGGCGCAGCCGGTCAGCAATGGCTTCGCTGACTCCCGCGGCATCGAGGTCTGGGGGCACCGCCACGATGAACGCAATTCCCGCGGCGTCGGCACGACGCAGTGCGTCGTACAGGCCACGCGCGTACGCATCGGCGGAGTCCGGCGCGAGCAGCCGAGTCGCGCTCTCGGGCGTGGGTACGCCGGACATGGCGATCACGCCGATGCGCTCTGCCTCGGTGCCACCTTCCACCGCCGCACCGACGTACGCGTCGAGAGCATCCGTGTCCGCCGCGAGTGCGAGCCGGGCCGCGGGGGCGTAGTGCGAGGGAAGCGCACCGGGCACGCGAATGCCGGATGCGGTGGCATCGAGCGCCTCGAGTCCGGTGATCCGCTCGATGTCGGCGACGCCAATCCCGCCCGGGCGCAGCACGCGTGGCTGCGGGCCCGTGCAGTCAACGATCGTCGACTCGACTCCGACCTCGCACGCGCCGCCGTCGATTGCCACATCCGAATCGCTGAGGAGGTCACCGAGATCGGCGAGCGCATGTGTGAGCACGGTCGGGCTCACGTGGCCGAATCGGTTGGCGCTCGGCGCAGCCACCCCGTGCGGCGCGCCTGTGGGATCCATCTCGTCCATGGTGCGTAGGACCTCGAGTGCGAGGGGATGCCCGGGCACTCGCAGCGCCACGGTGTCCTGTCCTCCGGTGACGTCATCCGTGGCGCGTGCCGACCGAGGGAGGACCAGGGTGAGGGGCCCGGGCCAGCAGGCCTCTGCGAGTTGGTGCGCGTAGTCGGGGATCTCACGCACCCAGGACCCGGGCGCGCTCGGGTCGAGTCGCGGATCTGCGACGTGGACGATCACGGGATGCTGCGAGGGCCGACCCTTCACCGCGTAGATGCGCGCGACCGCATCGGGGTCGTCCGCGCGACCGGCGAGGCCGTAGACGGTCTCGGTCGGCAGGACGACGAGTGCGCCATCGAGGAGCGCCGCGGCTGCGGCGCGGGGGTCGTCAGTGATCACGTCGTGGCACCCGCCCGGGAGTGACGCATCTGGTGACCGCCGCTGCCGAAGGCCTCCGGCGGAGCTGGGGCGCCCTGCGCGACCAGGTCGAGCACACGCAGGTTGAAGTCGCAGTCGGGTATCGCGTCGGGGTCATCTGCGCGGAGCACCTCAGGGATGGCGAGATAGGCATCGCGTGCAGCGGCGTACCTCTGTCGCGCGGCGTCGTAGGAACCCAGACGACCGAGGAGAGCCGCAGCCTCGTGCGCGCACTCCGCCGCACGCTCCGCGAGTCCGGCCTCGGCGTAGGCCACCCCTGCTGCATCGAGTAGCGAGAGCGCCTCGACCGCCTCGTGCGCATCGGAGCTGCGCAGGCGCACGATGGCCTCGCCGTGGCGCGCGTCTGCGGCGCGGATCGGGTCGGGCAGTCGCTCGGCGACGCGCACGGAGGCGCTGAAGGAGTCGATCGCAGCCTCGGTGTCGCTGAGCAGGTCGTACGCGGTGCCGCGCGTGGCAAGCAGGTCGGCCTCGCTCGCGCGATCGTCGAGGGCGCGCGCCGACATCAGTGCCTCGTCGATCACCTCGACCGCCTGCGCTGCGCGGTCGCGCTCGGCGAGGCGCCACGCAAGGCCAGGGGCCGCGGCCACCGCTGCCCGATGGTCCTCAAGCGCACGGAAGCCGTCGAATGCTGCACGCAGGGTGGCATCGGCATCGTCGTCCATGCCCTGCGCGGCGAGGGCCGCTCCGAGCACCTGGCGCGCCCGGGCCGTCAGTGACGGGTCGTCCTCAGAGTCGCGGATGACCATGAGCGCTTCGCGCATGGCCTCGTCATTCCTGCCCTCGTCCACCAGGTGCGCGGCACGCTCGTATCGCGCGGTGCGACGGTCGTCATCGGACAGGTCAGCCGATCGGAGCGTGCGGTCGAGTGCGCCCAGTGCTTCCGCCCCCGCGCCATCGGATCGGGCGATCTCATCGGCGAGAGCGTCGAGCTGCTTGCGCATCCCGCGACGGGTGAAGCCCTTCGTCCACGGGCGGGCTTCGTCGACCGCCACGCGCGCATCGCTCCAGCGGCCTAGGCGAGTGAGGGCGGCGGCCCGTCCGATGCGCGCCCACGCCTCGAGTGAATCGAGATCGCCGAGTTCCTCGCCAGCGGGAGGAAGGGAGAGCGAGCCCATGTGCAGGAGGCGCTGCCGCTCGTGCTCACCGTCGCTCCGCAGCATGGCGGTGTAGTCGAGAGCCGCGTCCAGGTCAGTCAGTGCCTCGTCGGGGCGCCCGAGAGCAATGAGCGCATGTGCGGCGCGCGTGCGCTGCAGCGCCACGGAGTAGGACTGACCTTGGGCCCGGGCCGCCCCTTCGCGTGCGCGCGCGTCTGCGAGGAAGGCCTCCGCCTGGTCGCGCATGGCCGACTCGTCTGCCATCCGTCCACTATGGCGCACGTCACATCCGCTGCCTGCCAGGGGTGGCCTTCCCCGAATCCCCAGGGGATTCCGTGGCCCACGTCACTCTCGCGTCATGTCGATGTCACGGGCGCGTCGTGTGACTGGAGCATGGTGTGAGCGATCCCACCGGATCGCACGAGTTGCCGACGTACCGCCCACAAGGCGGTCGAGGAGGAAAAATGAAGAGCCTGATTTCGTGGCTCAAGCCCAGTCCGGGCCGCCCGGCGAGCATTCGCCGCACCTGGGATCGCGAGCGCGCCCGCGCGATGTCGCCGTCGCACCGCGACGAGATCGACGCGATCTTCTCCCGCTACCTGTAGTCGCTCTTGCGTGTGAATTGTGCGGCTGAGTTCGAGTCTGTTCGATACTCAGCCGCACAATCGCGCGTGGGGGCTTGCCGGATTCCCCGTGAGGTCGCTCCCCTCGTGAGTTCGCTGGATCCGGGCTCCACTGTCAGGATCGTGTAAGGACCTCGGGGAATGACCGTCCTCGGGGAACAACGGCCCCGCAGGAGGCGTCACCATAGGTGGACGCCGGGCCCAGGAAAGTTGCTGGGCCGCCGACGAGGAGGACACACGTGAACGACGAGACCACGGGCCGCGACCCCTACTCAGACGCCTATGGCGCGCACGATCCGTACGCGCCGCCGAGCGCGCCGCCGAGCGCACCGGCCCAGCCGCCCCTGTCGGGATCCGACGCGCAGCCGACGGCTTCTGACACGCGCGCCTACCCGACCTCCGATCCCTACGCGGGGCAGTCGGCCTGGCCCGGCGGGTCGGCACAGCCGCCCCTGTCGGGCGACACCCCGCCGACCACGTCGTACTCGAGTGACCCCTACGCCGCCTACCGCACGCAGGGCTACGCCGACCCGTATGCACGCGACCCCTACGCCGCCTACGCCGCGACCGCCACATCGGCGCCGCCGGTGACGCAGCCTGCAGCGCCGCGCACGGACAAGACCGGTCGCGGAGGCATGATCGCGCTCGCGTCGGCGGGACTCGCTCTCACCGCGCTGGTCGCCGGCACCATCGGTGGCGCGGTCGGATTCACCGTGGCGCGCATGACGCAGCCCGACCCCGTCGCCGCGGTCTCCATCGCGCCGATCGGTGCCACGGGCGACGCCATCAGCCCCCCGGCCGGCGGAAGCATCGCGGCGGTCGCGGCCGCCCTGCAGCCCTCTGTCGTGCAGATCAACGTCGATGGTGGGGGCGGCGCGGGCACCGGCTCTGGATTCGTCATCCGCGAGGACGGCTACATCCTCACCAACAACCACGTCACGGCCAACGGCAATGACATCTCGGTCACCTTCAGCGATGGCCGCGTCGCGGACGCGACGCTCGTGGGCGCCAACCCCGGCTACGACCTCGCCGTCGTCAAGGTTGACGAGACCGGACTTCCTGCGGTGACGCTCGGCTCATCGAGCGCGCTCGAGGTCGGGGACGCCGCGATTGCGCTCGGCTCGCCGCTGGGTCTGCAGGGCACGGTCACCGCGGGCATCGTGAGCGCGCTCAACCGACCCGTCACCGCGGGCGGCGAGGGCGAACTCGCCTTCATCAACGCCATCCAGACGGATGCGGCCATCAACCCCGGCAACTCGGGCGGCCCTCTGGTCGACGGAAACGGCGCGGTCATCGGCATCAACTCCGCCATCGCGTCTCTCGGCGGCAGCCTCGGCGGCCAGGTCGGCAACATCGGCCTCGGCTTCGCCATCCCGATCGACACCGCCGCGCGCATCGCCTCGGAGCTCATCGCCACCGGCAGCTCGTCGACGCCGATCATCGGCGTGCAGCTCGACATGGAGTACGCCGGTCCCGGTGCTCGCGTAGCGGGCATCACCGACAACGGCCCGGCTTCGGGCGCGGGCCTGCGCGAGGGAGATGTCATCACCGCCCTCAACGGCACCATGGTCATGGACGCCACCGACCTCATCGTGGACGTGCGCTCCCTCGCCCCGGGCGAGCAGGTCACGCTCACGGTGGAGAGCAACGGGTCCGAGCGTGAGGTCACGCTCGTGCTCGGTGCTCAGCAGGGCTAGGGCTCAGTAGGGCTAGACGTCAGACGACGGCGACCGCACCGCCGCGGCGCAGGTCCGCGGCGGCCGTGACCCGGCCATCCGGATCCCGGCTCACGGCATGCACGCCGCCGAAGTAGAGATCGGCCGAGGGCCACTCCCGCATCGGGGAGTGGCCCTTCGCCATGTGCGACACGAACTCCTCGGGGAATCCCGGCTCGATATCGATGACCTCCTCGCTTGCGTGCAGTCGGGGCGCGGCGATAGCGCTCGCCAGGTCCTCGCCGAGATCGACACGGCGCAGCAGCACCTGCGTGAGCGCGGAGCGGATGCGCTCGCTGCCTCCGGTGCCGAGCGCGAGCAGTGATCCGTCGTCACCCGCGACAAGGGTCGGAGCCATCATCGAGCTCAGCCGCGCGCCCGGGGGCAGCGAATGGAAGCCGCCGGGATGCAGGTCGGCCTCGCCGAGCATGTTGTTGAGCGCAACGCCGGATGCCACCGTGCCTGACCCGGAGCCGTTCGACAGCGACAGTGTGGCCACGTGGCCCTCCGCGTCGAGCACCGACAGGTGTGTCGTCCCGCGCGGCACCTGGGCGCCGGAGCGGTGACGCTGCGTCGCGCGGCGCAGGGCTCCGGCTACCTCGGGCCATGGGTCGCCCGTCGATGGCACCAGGCCGAGGGATTCCAGGACAATCGCTCCGCCGAAGGCGGGCGGGGGATTGGTCCAGATCCAGGCATCGCCGCGCCGCGCCCGCACGGGGATGCGCTCCGCGACGGCGTAGGAGCGCAGGTCCCTGCGGGTGACGAGTCCGCCGTGCGCGGCGACGTCGTGCGCCACCGGGTCGGCGAACGCAGCATCGACCGTCTCACCTGCTGCGAGTCGATCGAGCATGTCGGCGTACGCCGGATTGCGGAAGGGTTTGCCCTCCAGCGGTGGAGCGAAGAGCGCGGCGCTCGCGGGTGTGAGGCGCAGGATCGGGCCGATGACGCGAATGAACTCGACCTGCACGGGATCCAGCTGGGTGCCGTCGCGTGCGGCGCGGAGCGCGGGGCCAAGCACCTCGCTCAACGGGAGTCGGCCGCCTCGGGAGTGCAGGTCGAACAGTCCCGCGAGCGTCCCGGGCACCGCGACACTCGACCAGCCCACGTGGAACTCCTGCTGCGTGCCGGGCCCGAACGTGACCGAGAGATTCGCCATGGGCTCCGGGTGCGCGATGGTCTCGCCGAGCCCGGGCATGTCGACGAAGAAGTCAGTGACGCGCGGAGCTTCCGCAGGGGCTGCCGTGAGGCAGAAGCCTCCGCCGCCCAGGCTCGCCAGGGTGGGCTCGGCCACGGTGGCGGCGAAGGCGCCGGCCACCACGGCGTCGATCGCGGAGCCGCCGAGACGGAGCATGTGGGTCGCGGCATCGCGCGTGAGCGCGGAGCCCGCGGCGACCGCTCCGCTGCCGGGTGGCCCTGAGGCAGCCACTGCAATCTCGCCGGACACGCCCCGCACGCTATCCCGCGGCTCTAGCCTGGCGGCGTGGTGGACTTCCTCGCGTCTGCGGGCCCGAGCCTCGGTGTCGAGGTCGAGCTCGCACTGGTTGATGCGGAATCCGGTGCTCTCGCGTGCGTCGCGCCGGAGTTGCTCGCGCGCGTGGGCGCGGGGCATCCGGACACCGAGCACCCGAAGATCAAGAAGGAGCTCTACCAGTGCACCGTCGAGGTCATCACCGGCGTGTGCTCCACCGTGGCCGAGGCGCGCGCCGATCTCGCGGAGTCGATGCGCGAGGTCGAACTGGCTGCCGCCGAGTCCGGTGCCGCGGTCATCGGCGCGGGCCTGCATCCCTTCACGCCGTGGCATCAACTGAGCCTGTCCGAGGGCGAGCGCTACCAGCGCCTGGTGGACACGATCGCCTGGCCCGCACGCCGTCTCACGACGCACGGCGTGCACGTGCACGTGGGAGTCCGCTCTGGCGACAAGGCGATCGCAACCGTCAACTCGCTCACGGGCTACCTGCCCGTCTTCCTTGCGCTCTCCGCCGCCAGCCCCTATTGGAATGGCCGCGACACGGGACTGGCCTCCACCCGTACGAAGATCTTCGAGGCCATGCCCACGACAGGGTTGCCGCCGCACCTGCGCGACTGGGCGGAGTTCAACGTCTTCCTCGACACGCTGATCGAAGCCGGCGCGATCGAGACAGTGCGCGAGGTGTGGTGGGACATCCGGCCGCACCCCGGCTACGGCACGGTCGAACTGCGCATGTGCGATGCCATGCCCACGCTGTGGGAGATCTCCGCACTTGCTGCACTCGCTCAGGTGCTGGTGACCGACTTCGACCGCACCATCGACCGTGGTGCTGTGCCTGAGGTGCCCCGCGAGTGGGTACGCCGGGAGAACAAGTGGCGTGCCGCGCGGTGGGGCATCGAGGCGGATCTCGTCATCGACGAGTCGGGTCACACGCAGCCCCTGCGCGAGATCGTCGACGAGCTCGTCGATCGTCTGCTGCCGCTCGCTACCGAGTTGGGGTGCGCCGCCGAGCTCGCCGACCTGCGGCGCATCGCCGAGGAGGGGCCGAGCTACGTCCGCCAGCGTCGGATCGTCGCCGACGGCGGCGACCTGCCCGGTGTCGTGCGGGCCCTGCGCTCGGAGCTTGCCGATTCGATCGCCGCAGAGGTCGCCGGGACGTGAGCACCGCGATCACATCCCTCACCACTGCGAGGGAGCACGAGCTTGTCGCCTTCCGGCGCCGCCTCCACGCCAATCCCGAGCCTTCGTACGCCGAACATGCGACAACCCAGGCGATCGCCGAGCGCCTCCAGGTCGCGGGACTGCGCCCGCAGGTGCTCGAGATCGGCACGGGGCTTGTCTGCGACGTGCCGGGCAATGCGCCCGGTCCCCTCGTCGTCCTGCGCGCCGATATCGACGCGCTCGCCATGAATGACGGCACCACCACGGAGTACCGCTCGCGCCGCGAGGGGGTTGCGCACGCGTGCGGTCACGACGCGCACACCTCCATCGTGCTGGGCGCCGGGCTCGTGCTCCGCGCGCTCACCGAGATCGAGGCGGTGCCCGGCACCGTGCGCCTGGTCTTCGAGCCGGGCGAGGAGGCAATCCCCGGTGGCGCCGTCGAGATCGTCCGCGAGGGCTGGATCACCGGGGCGGCGTACGTGCTCGGACTGCACTGCGACCCCAAGATCGACCTCGGCCAGATCGGACTGCGCACCGGCGCGCTCACCGCCGCATCCGACACCGTCGAGATCGTCGTGAGCGGTCCTGGCGGCCACACCGCGCGGCCCCAACTCACCGTTGACCTGGTGCAGGTCATGTCCGAGCTCGCCGCCAACCTTCCGCGCGAGGTGCGGCGCCGACTGGGCGCGCCCGATGGGCCGCCCGGCAACGGCGACGACGAGGTGGTCGTCGTCTTCGGAGCGTTCCACGCCGGTGACGCGGCCAATGTGATCCCCGCCCACGGCACCCTGCGCTGCTCGGTGCGCTGCGCCGATCGCGGTGCCTGGGATCGGGCGGAGACGGTCGTGCGGGAGGTCATCGCCGAGATCCTCGAAGGCTCGGGTGCGACCTGCACGGTCGACTATCGGCGCGGCACACCCCCGGTGATCAATGACACCGCGGCGATCGACGTGCTCGATGCCGCCGCGCGCGCGGTGGTGGGAGACGCGGGCGTGATCGAGGCCCCGCGATCGATGGGTGCCGACACCTTCGCGTGGTACGGCGAGCACGCTCCCGCGGCGTACGCCCGCCTGGGCACCCACTCCGGCGACCGGCCGCGCCGCGACCTGCATGCCTCGACGTTCGATATCGATGAGCGGGCCATTGCGATCGGCACCCGTTTCCTCTCAGAAGCCGCACTCCTCGCGCTCCACCGCGCGCAGTCCTGATCGCTGCGTCCCGAGCGCTTGCCCCGACCCGGGGATGCGAGACGCGGCACGAGCAGGCAGGCTGATGGGGTGAATCCCCTCGACTCCGCCGCTGATCTCATCGCGGGCGGATTCCGGCGCCTGGTCTCGGGCGATCCGGAGGGTCAGCCCG
>CAYYZU010000023.1:0-15110 GCA_964476205.1 uncultured Actinomyces sp.
CTCCGCAGTCGACGATGAGCAGTCGTCCGGCGTACTCGAAGACGGTCATGTTGCGGCCGATCTCGCCCAGTCCGCCGAGCGCGACGATGCGCATCGCGCCCTCGGGCAGGGGCGGCGGCGTCGGCAGTTCGGGATGCGCGTGACTCATGACAGGTCCACTCCGCCCTCGCGTAGATCCCGCTCCAGCTGCTCGATCTGTGTCGCGGTCGCGTCGACGAGCGGAGCGCGCACAGGGCCCGCGGGCAGGCCCTGCAAGCGAAGTGCTGCCTTGGTGAGGATCACGCCCTGGGTGCGGAACATGCCGGTGTAGACCGGCAGCAGGCCCCGATTCATGGCTATGGCCCCGCAGACGTCACCGGCGTGGAAGGCCTCCGCCATCGAGCGGATGCGATCCGCGACGAGATGGCCGACCACTGAGATGAAGCCGTTGGCGCCGACGGCGAGCAGCGGCAGGTTGAGGATGTCGTCGCCGGAGTACCAGCCCAGATCGCACCGGGCCATGGCCCACTGCGCGGCCTCCAGGTCACCCTTGGCGTCCTTGTTGGCCACGATGCGCGGGTGCTCAGCCAGGCGCACGAGCGTCTCCACCTCGATGGCCACCCCGGTGCGCTTGGGGATGTCGTAGGTGACGACCGGCAGGTCGGTGGCATCCGCGACGGTGCGGAAATGGTGGAGCAGGCCCTCCTGAGGAGGCCGGCTGTAATAAGGCGTCACGACCAGGAGGCCATCGGCCCCCGCCGTAGCCGCTTCGCGGGCCAGGTGCACCGAGTGCGCGGTGTCATAGGTGCCCACGCCGGCGATGACACGGGCGCGGTCCCCCACCGCCTCCTTCACCGCCCGCACCACGGTGGCCTTCTCGTCGTCCGTGGTGGTGGGCGACTCGCCCGTCGTGCCGTTGACGACGAGGCCGTCATTGCCCAGTACGTCGACCAGGTGCACCGCGAGACGCTGAACCCCGGTGACATCGAGCGCACCGTCGGCGTCGAAGGGTGTCGCCATCGCCGTGAGCATGACCCCGACGGGTCCGGTGGCGGGCACAGGCATGGCGACAGGCTACCCCTACGGCGCCACGCGGCCGTTGGCCACGAACGCCTCGTGCGTGAGGGGCATGAGCGCAGCCCACTCCGACTCCATGAGATCGGCGACCATCTCGATCTCGCGCTGCGGGAACGACGGGAAGTGACTGCCGGGGTGCTTCGTGCGCAGGGACAGGAAATTCATCAGCGCCCGCGCGTTCATCGTGACGTACATGGAGGAGTACGTGCCCACCGGCAGGACGATCCGCGCGACCTCGCGCGCGACTCCGGCCGCCAGCATCTCCTGGTACGCCGCGTAGGCCGCCCGGCAAGCCGCCTCGGTCTGCTCGACGACTACGGCGTGCTGCTCGGGCGTGCCTTCGACGAACTCGTAGGCGCCCGGCTTGCCCTGCTGCACCAGTCGACGGTCGGGACCGGGGACGTAGAAGACCGGGCGGAGCTCGCGGTAGCGCCCGCTCTCCTCGTTGTAGGAGGCGATGCGGTGACGCATGAACTCGCGAAAGACGAAGATGGGGGCGGAGATGAAGTACGTCAGCGATGTGTGCTCGAAGGGCGTGCCGTGGCGATCGCGCATGAGGTAGTTGATGAGACCCCTCGCGGCCGCGGCATCGCTGTCGACGTCCTCGAGCGACTGCTCGCCCTTCGTCGACACGCGAGCCGCCCAGATGACGTCCGAGTCGCGCGCGGTCGCCTTGACGAGCTCCACCGTGACATCACTGCGAAACTCGATGGCCTCTGATTCGGACACGTGACCTCCCGGATCGGACCCTACCCATGCGTGGCTCTCTTGCCGGTGGTAGGCAGGAGGTATGTCGTCTGCCGCTCCCGACTCCGTGCGCCTTGCCCGCACCTCCGACGTCGATGACGTGGCACGGGTGCAGGTGGCTGCCTGGCGAGCGGCCTACGCCGGAGTCCTCCCGGCAGAGGTGCTTGATGCGCTCGACGCCGACGAGATCGCCTGGGAGTGGGGGCGTGCCCTCCTCCAGCCCGGCCCGCACCGTCTCCTGGTCGCCCTCGACAGCGCGGGCGGGGTCGCGGGTGCAGCGGCCGTGGGGCCATCCGGCGATCCCGACGCTCAAGGCGCCGGCGAGATCAGCCTGCTCGTCGTAGACCCCCAGCACTGGCGCGAGGGACACGGATCCCGGCTTCTCCAGGCCAGCGTCGACCATCTCGTGGCGGGCGGCCATCGCGAGGCCGTCGCCTGGGTGCCGCTGGCCGACGAGGCACGTCGCGGCTTCCTGCAGTCAGCGGGCTGGGGGCCGGACACGGCGTACCGGGACCGAGAGGTGGGCGGCGATGTCCTGCGCGAGGTACGTCTCGTCACGGTCATCGCCGACGAGGAAGCCCCGGACTCCCAAGAGGCCCCGAACCCTTAAGGACTCGGAAAGCCAACTTGGCAGCCCCCCCGAAGCTGCCAAGGGCTCCATTTGACCGAAGTGTGACCACCCCTGGCAACGATGCGAGTGTCCCCCCGCCGGAGGACAGGCCTACCCCGGAATGGGCCCGTCGAGGAAGCCGTCACGATCGGCCGCGGCGTAGAGCTCGATGCGGGTGCGTGCCTGTTGCCCCGCAGCGGCGTACTTCGCACGCACTCGGTCGAGGTACTCCTTGACGGTGTGCGGGGACACGTCCATGCGACGGGCGATCGTGGCGATCTTGCTACCCGCGGCATAGAGCCTCAGAGCCTTGAGCTCCTGGGGGCTGAGAGCGGGCCGCTGCGGATCAGCCGTCAGCACCGCCGCGAGATCGGCGGTGAGGTGCACATCGCCTGCGGAGACATTCGCAATCGCCTCGCGGATCTCCTGGACCGACGCGGTCTTGGGTAGGAAGCCGAGCGCGCCTGCGCGCAGGCCGGATAGGACGACCGAGGAGCCCGCGGTCGCGCTGAGCAGAAGCACTTGCGCGTCGTGCGAACGACATGCTGCAACTTTGTCGGGTAACGACACATCGTCATTCATCACAACGTCGAGCAGCACGACATCCGGCGCGCAGGCGAGGGCCGCGGGCAGGTCGTCGCCGACGTAGGCGACGTCCAGCCGCCCCGGCTCGGCGTCGTGCAGGAGAGCAGCGAGGCCCTCGCGCACGAGCGGGTGGTCATCGAGGATCGCTAGGCGCATGGGCCCGACACGGGCGGCATGACCGGCCTGCCGCGCCCGGGCGACATCGCCTCCCGGCGGCGTGCCACTCATCCGGTGATCCCCCACTCCCACAAAGAATCCTCGTCGCCTTCGGGCGCCAACAGGCGCACGACGACCCCATCGTCCTCCCATCCGCACGTGAGCCGCACGGTCGTACCCTCGGGGAGTTCGGAGACGAGTACCTGCTCCAGGCTCGCGCGTACGCGCGTCAGGCTGCCTGGCGTCAGCGACGCGCCGTGCAGGCGAGCGGGATCCCCGACGATCTCCGCATCGACGAAGCGATCATGGGCTCGCGCCCACACGACGATGTCGCTCACGAGGCCCTCCGCCGGACCGGCGTCGCGATCCACTCGCACGATCGATCGGGCCACCCGCTCCTCGCGTAGGCACGCCGCCCGAGTCTGCGGAGAGTCCACATCAACGGCATCCGTGCTCAAGGCAGTGAGCAGCGAACCCGCGGAATGGACGAGGGGCGCGAACCGCTGCTCGCGACGGACGCGGTCAATCTCGTCTGCTTCGGCCAGAGCACGCTCGGCGATAACCGCCTCGCGGGCGACCGCGTACTCCCTCGCCCGGCGGCGCATGCTTGCGGCGAAGAGTGCGGCGATCACGAGCATGAACGTGCCCGGCTGGATGAGCTCGATGAGGCCACCGTCCTGCGCGTATACCCACATCGCAAGCACCGGCATCAGTGTCCACCAGGGACCGAGCAGGATGGCGACGAAAAGGAGCGAGAGAGCCACCTCGCTAGACCACGTGACCCAGACAGGTGGATCGGCAGTCCCGACCGCGACGATCTCCATCCGCAGGATCAGCGGGGTGCTGGCCATGGCGAGGCCGATGCCCAGGACGACGCGCCAGTTCCACTGGGGACCGCCCGTGAGCCCGAGTCGGGCCGCCCAGGCGGGCACTCCGCCGACGAACGGCGCGATCGCCGCCGCCAAGACGAACCAGCCCAGTGCCCACAGCGGCTGGTCGTAGGAGGGCCACCCGGCCAGCACGACCAGGAGCCCGTAGCCCAGGAAGGTGAGGAGGAACGGCGGACCGATCTGCGGAAGCACCTGCATCGTGTCGACCTCGACGGCTCGCGCATCGGCCGAGGCCTCCATCGTGCGGGGCGCCTGCCACGTGATCTCCACGCGGGTACCTCCCCACGGTGATCGCGTCCACGCGACAGAGCCGCCGCACTCCCTCATGGGGCCGCGCATGGAGCGGGCCATGCCGAGTCCGGGGGGCGTGTCAGCGGGAATTCCCGTGCCGTCGTCGTCGACGATGACGGTCCAGGTCGTCCCGGCGCGCTCCGCTGCGACGCGCAGCCGCGTGCCCCCGGAGTGCCTGGCGGCATTGCGCACGGCCTCCGCGGTGGCGACTCCCACGGCCGCGGCCACGTGCGTAGGACATCCGAGAAGCACGTCTGCCACATCAGCGACGTCGACCGTCCACTCCCTGGGAAGCGCGTCCGTCTCGGCGCGCACCTCGGTCCACGCATCCGCATCCCGACCACCGCCCGCGCTCACCAAGGCCTTCAGGGACCGTGCTGCCTCGCCGCAGCGTCTCCGCGTCGTCGCGACGTCGACGAGGCCACCCCGACTGATTGCCGCGAGAGTGTTGAGCACCTGATCGTGGATGCGGCGCTCGTGATCGGCTGTCGCACGCGCCACTTCGGCACGCGCGAGACGCTCCGCTTCCTCCTCGGCAAGTGCCAGGTGCGCACGGTCGAGCCGTCGCCCACTGCGCCGCATGCCATTGGCCAGCACCGCGGCGCCGAGCGCGAGAGCCACCGCGTAGAGGGTTTCCAGCAGGGCGTCGATGGGACCGATGTCCGCGGGGCCCAGGATGGCGATGACACCCGCGGTCGCTGCGATAACGGCGGCCACGACGCCCCCCGGCACCGGCCGCAGGAGGAGTGTGGCCGCCACGCAGGCCCGCACGGCGGCGATGGTCCCGAGCGGCCAGGCACCGGCCTCGGGGATCACGAAGGAGTAGATCGCGGCGGCCAGCCCGAGCATGGCGATATCGGCCACGATGGCCAGCGCTCGCTGGCGCCGCCAGGGTCGGGGACCCCAGATCGTGGCGGCGAGCGCCAGCCAGGTGACTGTGGTCAGCACGAGCACGATCACATAGACGGCGTCGCCGGTCGTGATCGCCCGCGGGGCAATGTCGGTGAGCGACCAGGCGAGTTGCCACAGGATCGCGAAGATGGCGAGCCCGCGTTCGACGTAAGCCGTGGCACTCCCCCGCACCACCACCGGCACCCAGCCGGTCAGGAGGCCTCACCTTCGCCGGGGAGGTCCGAGGGAAGGAGGACGCCGGGGTTGAGCAGGCCCTCGGGGTCGACGGTGCGCTTCGTCGCCCGGAGGATCGCCATGCCAAGCGGACCGACCTCTTGCGGCAGCCACGCAGCGTGATCACGACCCACCGCGTGATGGTGGGTAATCGTGGCTCCCGCCGCCATCAGGGCATCGGAGGTCGCCGTCTTGGCGCGCTGCCACTGGGTTACGGGGTCCTTGCGATCGGCGACGGCAATCACCGTGGTGTACAGCGACGCCCCGGTCTCGTAGGCGTGGGAAAGGTGCGACATGACGTAGGGCCCCGGGCGGGGACCCAGCGCCCCGCGAAGTGCCGTGGTCACATCCGCGTGCAGCGCGAGATAGCCCGACCAGTGCGTCGCCGTCTCGAGGGTCTCGACGAGGTACCCCTCATCCATGAGCGCATCGCGCAGATGCGGGCCGTCGAAGCGATGACGCCGCCACGACTCCCCCGGCCCGTGCCCGAGTGACACGGCCCCGTGACGTCGCAGCGCGCGCCAGGTCGCTGCACGCCGAGCGCGCACGAGATCGCGATCGGTTCCCTCCCAGCCGACAATCGCGAGCGAAGCCGACGACAGGTCCACGCCGCGCGCGCGCACGTAGCGCTCGAGTGCGGCGCCCGCGAATCCCGAAGGCCCGGACATGAGCAGCGTGGTCGCCGTCTCCGCCTCATCCGACAGCCGCATGACATCGGCGGTCGCGCGCGACTGGGCCGCGTCACGGAAAGCGTCGACGCCGGCGGCAAAGCCAGGGAACACGAGTGCGTCGTACACACGGTGCTCCGGCAGGCGCCGCACGCGCAGTCCGACGCGGGTGATGACACCGAAGGCTCCCTCGCTGCCCAGCATGAGGCCCAGCAGGTCGGGCCCGGCCGCCGTGGACGGTGCGCGACCGAGTTCGATGGTGCCCTCAGGGGTCGCGACGAGCAGCGACTCCACCATGTCGTCGCTGCGGCCGTATCCCGTCGACGCCTGACCAGCCGACCGCGTCGCCGCATAGCCGCCGATCGTCGCGCGCTCCCACGATTGCGGCAGGTGGCCGAGGGTGTAGCCGCGTGCCTGCAGCAGTGCCTCAAGGACAGGTCCGGTCACCGCAGGGCCCACGGTCGCGATGCCGGACACATCGTCGAGGTGCAGTAGTCGGCCGAGGCGACCGAGCGCGAGTGCGATGCGCGGATCGTCCGTGCGCAACCCGCCCACGACGGACGTGCCCCCGCCGACGGGGACAACCGCCACCGCGTGCTGCCGCGCGACGGCCAGGACGCGCAGGACCTCTTCGTGACTGCCGGGGCTCACGACCACATCAGGCACGTCATCGACATTCCCGGCCCGCCGGCGTGCATAGTCGATGAAGGCTGCGCCGCCCGTGGCGGCAAGACGGTCCGAGCGCGTCTCGCTCACATGGTCGTCTCCCACCGCTGCCCGCAGGGCGGCGACGACGGATCCGGGGATCCGCGAGGGACCGACCTGCCACGAGGCGGGATCGGCCGGTGGCCAGGGGCGGGCGACGCCGACGTGCTGGGCGAGATAGTCGCGGACGCGCGAAGAGAGTTCGGGGGCGTCCGATGGACCACCCCATCGGGACAGGGACTCCTCGGCGGCGGGCACCGCCACAGTGTGTCACCGGCGACCCGGCAGACTGGGCCTGTGCCCGTCCCCACCGCAGATCTCGACGCCGGGCGGCGGGACCAAGACCTGGACTTGCTCGCCGCCGGCCATGTGCCCGACCTGCTCGTCATCGGCGGCGGCATCACTGGCTGCGGGGTCGCCCTCGATGCCGCGAGCCGCGGGCTCGATGTGGTGCTGGTCGAGGCCCACGACCTCGCCTTCGGCACGTCACGCTGGTCGAGCAAGCTCGTGCACGGTGGGCTGCGCTACCTCGCTCACGGCGATGTGGGTGTCGCGTGGGAGAGCGCCGTAGAGCGCTCGCGGCTCATGACGGCCATCGCCCCGCACCTCATCCGCCCCCTCCCCCATGTGATGCCCCTCGATGCGGACCCGAAGCAGCGCACGCTCGTGCGTGCGGGTCTGCGCGCCGCTGACCTCCTGCGCGCAGCGGCTGGTACGCCGCGTCGAGTGCTGCCACGGCCGCGGACGGTCAGCGCATCCGAAGCTCAAAGACTCGTGCCGGCCCTTGACGACCTCGGCCTCACCGGTGCCACCGTGCACTGGGATGGGCAGTTGGTCGACGACGCCCGCCTCACCGTCGCTGTGGCGCGCACCGCCGCGCACTACGGTGCCCGGGTCGTGACTCGCGCATCCGCTTCGCAGGTCACGGGATCAGGCGCGCGCATCTCGACCGCAGACGGCATGGACTTCGACCTGCACGCGCGACACGTGATCGTGGCGGCTGGCGTATGGACCCAGGACGTGGATCCGCACACGCCCCTGACCACATCGCGCGGATCGCACGTCCTGCTGCGCCCCGAGGCCCTCGGTCTCCCGCGCGCAGCGCTCACCGTGCCCGTCGCCGGAGAACGCGGCCGCTACGTCTTCGCACTGCCGACCCTGGACGGCCCCGTGATCGCCGGGATCACCGACGAGCCGGTCGACGGCCCCGTGGCCGACGTACCCGTGGCACCGCAGTCCGATGTCGACTGGATCCTCGGCCACCTGTCGAGCGCCCTCGCGAAGCCGCTGGACCCTGACGACGTGCTGGGCACCTACGCCGGGCTGCGTCCGCTTGTCGGGGAGCCCGGCGCGCAGAGCACCGCCGACATCTCGCGGCGGCACCTGGTGGAGCGGCGTCCCGAGGGACATGTCGTCGTGACCGGTGGCAAGCTCACGACGTACCGCCGCATGGCACAGGATGCTGTCGATGCCCTGGGGATCTCCGGTGCGCGATGCCGCACGGCTGAGTTGCCGCTCGTCGGCGCGAGGCCGCATCCCGCGCCGGACACCGGCCTCTCCCGTCGTCTCGTGCAGCGCTACGGATCGGAGGCAGGACGTGTCGCCGCCTACGCCGACGACGATCCGACGCTGCTCGATCCCGTGTCGCCGGGCCTGCCGGTGCTCGGCGTCGAAGTGGTCCACGCGGTGCGCGCCGAGGGAGCGCTCGATGTCGATGACGTCCTGGAGCGGCGTACCCGCCTGGCGTTGATCCCAGCTGACGCCGACCGCGCGCGCGATCGCGTGACCGAGATCGTCAAGGCATCCCGGTGAAGCAGGACGCACCATGACGATGGAGAACCGTCGCGCGATCCTCGGCGACGCCCTCGCCCTGGGCGTGGGCACCGGGGTCTATGCCATCTCCTTCGGCGCGCTCGCGGTCTCTGCCGGACTCAGCGCGTGGCAGGCGCAGGCGCTGTCCCTGCTCATGTTCACCGGGGCCTCGCAGTTCGCACTCATCGCCGTTGTCGCCTCGGGTGGCAGCGCGGCTGTAGCGATCGCGACCTCCACGCTGGTGGGCACCCGCAACGCCTTCTACGCCTTCGCGATGGCTCCCGTGCTCGACGCTCGCGGGCCGCGGCGCCTCCTCGCAGCCCAGGCCACGATCGACGAATCGACCGGCATGGCTGCGAGGTACGAGGGGGATCGAGATTCGGCGCGCTTGGCCTTCTGGGCCACGGCCGGCTCCATCTACCTCCTGTGGAATCTCGGCACGCTCATCGGCGCGCTCGGCGCCGGACTCGTCGAAGACCCCAATGCCTTCGGCCTCGACGCCGCCGCACCCGCGGCGTTCCTCGCACTCGTGTGGCCCCGACTCACCTCATGGCCGATGCGCGCGGTCGCCATCGTCTCCCTGGTCCTGGCCGTGGCCCTGTCGCCCTTCCTCGGCGCGGGAATCCCCGTACTGGTGGCGGGCGTCGGGGGCATCGTCGCCGGGCTCGCGCTCGGCGCGCGCGCCCAGGAGGCGAGCACCTGATGTGGCCCACGATTCTCATCGCCTCGGGCGCCGCCTATGCCCTGAAACTCGTCGGGTACGTCGTCCCGCAGAGTTGGCTCGACACTCCCCTGTCACGCCGCATCACCGCGCTCATCCCCATCGCGCTGCTGTCGGCTCTCATCGGGATCTGGACGTTCGTCGACGGCCAGACCATCGGCATCGACGCGCGCGTACCCGGCGTCCTCGCGGCGCTTGTCGCACTGCTCCTGCGAGCGCCCTTCCTCGTCGTCATCGTGACGGCCGCCGCAGTCACAGCCATCGTGCGCGCGCTGGGCTGGCTCCCGTGAGACGCCCGATCTTCTGGTTCCTCTGGCCGGTTGCCGAGCCGGGTCCCGTGGACGGCGATGCCGTGCAGGCGCGCTGGATCCGCGTCTGCGGCCGAGGTCCGTGGCGGTGGGCCTTCCTCATCGTGTGCAGTGCGGCGGTGGTGACGCTGTCGTCAGCCGCCCTCGCCGTGGTCGTCACCCGGCCCGGCTGGCTCACGCTGCTGTTGAGCGCGCTGGTGATCGTCCCCCTCGTCGCCCTTCTCGCGCGAGCGTGGGTCGCGGGCACCTACGTGAGCGACCGCGGGGTCAAGGTGTCGCGCATCCTTGCCACGGATGTGGCCCCGTGGCCCGAGGTCGCCGATATCGCGGTGGCTCATGGCTCCCGCTGGCTCGGGCTGCCGATACGCGTGGGCGGAGATTGCATGGTCGTGCACCTCGTCGGCGCAGCACGCACCATGAGAGCGGCAACTCCGGATGCCATCTACACGCACGTGGAAACCGCTTCGCCCGATCTGTGGCTGCGCCCGCAGGCGTGGTCGGCGGCGTCGGACCGACTGCACACCTGGTTGCGCGAGACCCGCGACTAGCCGCGCCCCTGCCAGAGACGGCGTGCCTCGCGCATGGCCGCACGCGCCCGACGCCGGTCACGGGAAGCGTCCAGAGCAAGACCGAAGCGGTACCACGACTTCCAGTCCTCGGGATTCGCATCCACGCGCTCGCGCTCGGACGCGAGGAAGCGCTGGGCATCCTCCGCGACGATGCGCCCCGAAGGAGTGCGCGCGAAGTCGTCGATGGGCAGGTCGCCTTCGCTAGCGAGCTCTGATCCCATCGCCTGCATGGCGTAGCCAAAGGCGATCTCGCGCCACACCACCCACGCACCCACGATCGGCAGGGCGAAGACGGCTACGCCGAGTAGCACCCCCGTGACTTGGCCGGAGGTGAGAAGGGCCCATCCGCGCACCCCCGCGAGGACGAGGTACGCCGCTACCGCCACGGCGAGCAGCCAGGCCCAGCGTCGCGGCGTCATCGTTGGAGCAGCATCATCGATCGAGCAATGCCTCGAGGCCGACGGTGAGCCCCGGACGTGCGGTCACCTCGCGCACCGCCAACAGCACCCCCGGCATGAAGGAGGCGCGTTCGAGCGAGTCATGGCGCAGTGTGAGCACCTCTCCGGGATTGCCGAAGAGGACCTCTTCATGGGCTACATGGCCGCGAACACGCACGGCGTGCACCCGCACCCCCGAAACGTCGGCACCGCGCGCACCTTCGAGCGCACGGTCCGTTGCATCCGGTGACGGTCCGATGCCCGCGGCCGAGCGCGCCGCAGCGATCGCCGCGGCGGTGTGCGTGGCGGTGCCGGAGGGGGCGTCGAGCTTGTCGGGGTGATGCATCTCAATGACCTCGACGGACTCGAAGTAGGGCGAGGCCTCCCGCGCGAAGCGCATGAGCAGCACCGCGCCGAGGGCGAAGTTCGGGGCGATCACGACACCGACTCCCGGGAAATCCGCGAGCATGCTGCGCACCTCGTCGAGCCGGACTTCGTCGAATCCCGTCGTACCGACGACCGCGTGGATCCCCTGCGAGATGCAGTGGCGCAGCGTCGCCATCACCGCATCGGGTGTCGTGAAGTCCACGGCCACCTGGACCCCCGAGCCCTCGAGCCGGTCGAGGGGATCGCCGACGTCGATGGCGGCTGCCAGGTGCAGGCCATCGGCAGCATCGACGGCACGGACCACTTCGGATCCCATGCGCCCGGCGGCGCCGACGACCCCGACCTCGATCACGCTGGCAGCCTAGTGAGCCCGAGGGGCACGGATTCGCCGGACCATCCACCCGGACTCTCACGCGCCTCCGGAGGTGCAACCCGCGCTCGGCCCCACCATGATGGGCCGATGCGCATGAGACTGCCCGTCCTCGCCCTTGCCTCGTCCAGTGCCCTGGTCGCGGGCCTGCTGGTCGGAGCCACATCCCCGGCCGTCGCTGAGCCTCGGACGACCGTGCCGCTCCCGACGGTCGAAGAGATCCCCGGCAGCACGATCTTCACCGGCGCACTGCAGAAGCTGGGGCCACGCGGCTATCTCGAGCGCGAATACGCCGTCACCGTCACCGACCCGCACGTCTACTCGTACGTCGGCGAGACGACCGAGACCACGGTGCAGCAGGCACCGGCTGGCACCTACCGCAGTCGTTTCATCGTGCGCATGCCGTCGGATCCCACGAAGTTCAACGGGCGTGTGCTCGTCGAGATGATGAACACGACCGCCCTGGTCGACCTCGACATCGCCTGGCAGCAGGCACACGACTACCTCATGCGCGAGGGCTGGGCGTATGTCGGCGTGACGGTGCAGCAGACGGGCATTCGCGCACTGTCCGGCTTCAAGCGCCAGCCCGATCGCTACAAGGATCTCGGCCTGAACCTCATGACTCCTTCCGCATCCGCTGACTCCACCAATGGCGCGCGCGACCCCTCCCTCGCCTGGGATCTCACGTCCCAGGTGGGTGCGCTATTCGCTCGAGGAGGCAGCGACAGCCCCCTCGACGGCTACGACGTGGAGTCAGTCCACCTCACCGGCCAGTCCCAGATGGCGGGCTACGCCGTCACCTACGTCAACGCGATCCACCCACGCCACCAGGTCTTCGACGGGTTCCTCGTGGCCTACCGCGGCACCCGCGCGACCAACCTGCAGTACGCCGCTCCTGTCGAGGGCACGGTCCCGGGCACCAGTGCGTCCGAAGCCCAGCGACGCCTCGCCGGAGGCGGGACGCCCGTGATCAACCTGCAGACCGAGACCGATCCCCCGGGCTTCCCCTCGGGCAGTGATGCCGCCGTGTGGCGTCCCGATGCGGACGAGCCCACTGACCGCTTCCGGCTGTGGGAGGTCGCCGGCACGTCCCACAATGACCGTCATGGTGCCGAGCAAGCCCTCGGCGTGCTCACTCGCGACTACGGACTGAACTTCGCCCCCGCTTGCGACTGGAAGGGCGCCATGGGAGTCAACGACTTCCCTATGCGGTTCGCCTGGCACAGCGCCCTCGAGGGCCTCGCCCGATGGCATGAGACGGGTGCGGCACCCACGAGCGTCAAGCGCATCGCGCGCGTCGACGGCGACATCTCCCGCGACAGCAGGGGCAACGCCCGCGGGGGCCTGCGGCTATCGCGCATCGACGTACCCGTCGCGTCCTACGGCCCCTTCAGCACGGGAGGTCTCTTCTGCAACCTCACGGGCTGGCAGAAGCCCTTCAGCAGGACCGCCATCCAGCGGCTCTACTCGACAACGGCTGACTACGTGGCCAAGGTGCGGGCGGCCGCCGAGGCCGACGTCGCCGCGGGAGTCCTCCTGGCCGAGGATGCCGTGACTTTGGTGCGTTCAGCTCAGCGTGGCCCGATTGCCGAAGGCAGAACGATCAAGAGTTACTGACCCATCAGGCGGGGAGATCGTCGAAGGGCCCGATGGCCGCGTAGGTCACGGGCTCCGTGAGGAGTTCGCGAGCAAGAGTCGCGATGTCGTCTGACGTTACCGCGTCAATGCGCGCCACGATGTCGTCGATGGACGGGATCTCTCCATAGAGCAACTCGCCCTTGGCGATACGGCTCATGCGTGAGCCTGCATCCTCTTGGCCGAGCACGACGCTCCCCCGCAACTGCCCACGCCCACGGCGGAGCTCCTCGTCGCCGAGGCCGCCCTCCGCGACGTCGGCGATGACGTTATGGGTCACCTCGAGTACGTCGCGCACCTTGTCAGGCAGGCATCCGACGTACACGCCGGTGTAACCGGTATCGGCGAAGCTCGAGACGAAGGAGTAGACCGAGTAGGCCAGCCCCCGCTCCTCCCGCACGCTCTGGAAGAGCCTGCTCGACATGCCCCCGCCGAGCGCAGCGTTGAGGACACCGAGTGCGTAGCGACGCTCGTCGGTGCGGCGAATGCCACCGAGGCCGAGTACGAGGTGTGCCTGCTCGGAGGGACGGTGGGCGATGCCGCGGCCGCCGCGACCCGGGGCGGCAGGAGCACGCCGCGCGGACGGGCGCGTGAGGGGCTCGCCGGGATCATCCGCATCACGGAAGGACTCGCGCACCCGCTCGACGACCTCATCGTGATCGACCGCGCCTGCCGCGGCCACGACCATGCGCGGGGCGACATAGTGGCGCCGATAGAAGCTGCGGATGCCCTGGCCGGTGAGCGCCTCCAGGGACTCCTGGGTGCCGAGGATGGGCCGGCCCAGCGGGCCGTCGCCATAGTGCGTGCGCATGTACAGGTCATGGACCGTGTCACCGGGATCGTCGTCGTTCATGGCGATCTCCTCGAGGATCACCTGGCGCTCGCCTTCGATGTCGCCCGAGTCGAGCCTGCCGTTGAGCACCACATCGCAGACGGTGTCTATGGCGAGATCGGTGTCATCGTCCAGCACGCGCGCGTAGTAGCAGGTGTATTCCTTGGTGGTGAAAGCGTTCATCTCGCCACCGACGGCCTCGATCGGCGCCGTGATCTCCCAGGCGCTCCGAGTCCGGGTGCCCTTGAAGAGCAGGTGCTCGAGGAAGTGCGCCGCACCGGTCTGGCGTGGGGTCTCATCACGAGACCCCACGCCGATCCAGGCTCCAAAGGAGACGGAGCGCACGCCGGGCACCGACTCCGTGACGACGCGCAGGCCATTGGGCAGCGTCGTGCGTCGCACGACCGCCCCGTCGGCTCCCTCGAGGAGGGTGCGCGTGTGGGCCCTGCGCGCCGTCATCCGAGGACTACTCCCCCTCGGCAGCTTCGGCGTCGCCACCCTCGATCACGGGGATGAGCGACAGCTTGCCGCGCGGGTCGACCTCCTTGATCTCGACCTGCACCTTGTCGCCCACCTTGAGGACCTCCTCGACGTTTTCGAGGCGCTTCTTGCCGGGGGCGAGCTTCTTGACCTCCGAGATGTGCAGGAGACCATCGCGGCCGGGCATGAGCGACACGAAGGCGCCGAAGTTGGTCGTCTTCACGACGGTGCCGAGGTAGCGCTCTCCCACCTCGGGCATCGTCGGGTTGGCGATGGCATTGATCTTGGCGCGCGCGGCCTCTGCCGCAGCGCCGTCGGACGCACCGATGAAGATGGTGCCGTCGTCCTCGATCGTGATGTCGGCGCCGGTGTCCTCCTGGATCTGGTTGATGATCTTGCCCTTGGGCCCGATCACCTCACCGATCTTGTCGACCGGGATGTTCACCGTGATGATGCGCGGGGCATAGAGCGACATGTCCCCAGGAGAGTCGATCGCCTCAGCCATGACATCGAGGATGGTGAGGCGCGCCTCGCGCGCCTGATCCAGCGCACCGGCCAGCACCGACGCAGGAATGCCATCGAGCTTCGTGTCGAGCTGCAGGGCCGTCACGAAGTCCTTTGTGCCGGCGACCTTGAAGTCCATGTCTCCGAAGGCATCCTCGGCGCCGAGGATGTCGGTGATGGCGACGTACTCAGTCTTGCCGTCGACCTCGCCGCTGATGAGGC
>CAYYZU010000024.1:0-14652 GCA_964476205.1 uncultured Actinomyces sp.
CGTCGAAGGCCGCGGGCTGGACGAACATCGTGTACTCGATGACTGTGCTCATGGCGGCACCCTAGGGGCAGCCCCTCTAGGCTGCGCACATGGCTGGCATGGCGCTGCCCCGCAGCATGGCGGCGCTCTACGGTCGAGGCATCGACCGCGGGCTCGTCCTCGGTGGCGGGGGCGTGTGGTTCGTTGCCTGGCAGACCGGGTACCTGCGGCGGCTCGAGGAGCTCGGCCTGGGCCTCGGGTCCGCCGACAGACTGGTGGGGACGTCTGCGGGCTCGCTCGTCGCGAGCATCCTCGCCGGTGAGCGGCTGAGCGGTTTCGGTCGCACCGTGGACCTGCTCACCCGAGCCCCGGGGCTGCTCGCGCTCATGACGTCCAGCGGTCCGCTCGAGCCGAGCTGCCAGCGTGCCCTCGATGCGTTCCGCGACTCGCGGGACAGCACTCCCGAGACTCTCCGCGCCATCGGCTTCGCCGCGCTGGCCGCCCGCACTCCTTCGGCGGACACGACTGCGCGCAATCTCGGCGTCATCCTGCGGATGCGCAAGTGGCCGTCGTCGCGCCTGCACATCACCTGTGTGGATGCCTACACGGGGGAGAGATGCGTCATCACGCGCTCGGCGGGAGTGCCGCTTGCGCGCGCGACGGCAGCGAGTAGCGCCGTGCCGGGGATCTTTGCCCCGCAGCCGGTCCAGGACCGCAAGTGCATGGACGGCGGCGTGGCCGGCACGGGCGTCCATCTGGACCTGGTGGCAGGAGCGCGCAAGGCGCTCGTCATCTCGTTGGTCGACGGGACCGAGCCCGAGCTCGCCTGGGGCACGATGACGCCCGAGACGATCCGGCAGGAGTTCGACGACCTGGTGGCCACGGGCACCCAGGCGCTGCGCGTCATCCCGCGGGCTGAGGTGCCCGAAGACGTCATGGACCCGCGGCTCGCGGTCAATGCCGCCCGCGAAGGAGTGCTCCAGGCAGACGAGGACCTCGATCGCCTGCGCGACTTCTGGCTGGACTGATTCAGCTAGGCGAGCGGAATCGGGATCGTGCCGAGGTCGTGCTCGATGACGTCACGATCTTCGTCGTCGAGTTCGATCGCCAGCCGGTAGGCGGCGTTGCGCTCATCGCGCGCGGCATCGAAGTCTCCCAGCACCGCATACGCACGGGAGAGCGCCTCGTGCGCAGAAGCGGGCACGAAGTCGTCCACCCGGTCGGCCTCGGCGATCTCCAGGCAACGGCGAGCATGCGCCAACGCCTCATCGCCGTGGCCGAGGACGGCATGTACGCGGCTGCACTGCCACTCGCCGATGGCCCACTGGGTCGGGGCCCCGACGCGACGCCAGTGCCACAGGCTCGCCTCGGCGCACGCGATCATCGCGGCCTCGTGCTCGGGCGCGCGTGCGTCACGATCGAGATAGCGCCATGTGCGATGGAAGAGGTCCATGGCTGCTTGTCGCTCGGTGATCACATCGATCCCCTGGTCATCAGAGGACAGGATCCGCGGGCCGAGTGGCGTGTCGAAGGCGGCAATGAGGCGGGGTGACTCTCCGGCCTGCACGCTCACCGGCGCCGCGAGGTCGAGGTCGTCGAGGAAACTGCTGAGCCTGGTGGGCTCCGGGTGGAGGGCAACCAGGGAGATGAGACGCGCTTCGCTCGGCGGAGGGGCGGCGGCGACGGACTCCCAGCGGATGGCGAGGGGTCCGGCGCCCTCGAAGGGGATGCGGCCGTCGTCACGCACCGCGATCTGCCACGACAGGTCGCCGCGAGCCAGGGCAAGTGCCGCACCCGTCTCGAGGTCGTCCGGGATCGACGGCACCCGCACGACCCAGGCAGCCAGGCCCGTGTGGGAGGGGTCGTCATCGAGCCCGAACCACCGCGGCCGCATCGGCGCGTCGGCGTCAGGATCGATCGAGATCACTTCAAGGTAGGCGTCGCCGATGCCGGCGAGCATGTTGTGCGTGCCCATTGCTGCATGGGCTCCGCCGGGTGCAAGGGCGACGCCGAGTGCGTCTTCGATGTACGCCGCACCGGTCTCGAGGGTGGCTGCGCGGATGACGACGTGATCGATCACCGCGGGTGTCTTCACGGAGGCAGGCTATCGTCGGCGCCGGCGCACGCCTCCGTGACGCCGAGGGAGGACCACCATGCCGGCGACAGGCGCGCGCGATGTCGGGGTGGGTGCGGGCGCGGGCGTGGTCTCCGGGCTCTTCGGCGTCGGGGGCGGAATCGTGCTCGTGCCCTACCTCGTGCTGGTGCGCGGGTGGGAGCAGAAGCGCGCCCAGGCAACCGCGCTGGTGATGGTGGCGATGGCAGCCACCGCTGGTCTCATCCCCTACGCGCGATCAGGTTTGGTGGTCTGGGCGGCGGCAGCGGCGATCCTGATCGGGGGTCTGATCGGAGCCGTCGTCGGCAGTGCGCTCGTGGCCCGTATCCGCTCGTGGATTCTCCAGATCGCGTTCGCCGTGCTGCTCGTGGTGGCGGCGCTGCGCCTTGTCACGGCTCCCGTGCCCGAGGGCTCGGTGGAGGACACCGTAATGACGCCTGGCCTGGCCGCGGCCTACCTCGCCAGCGGGATCGCGATGGGCATTCTCTCTGCCCTCTTCGGCATTGGCGGGGGCATCCTGCTCGTCCCCCTGCTCGTGGCGGTCTTCGGATACGACCAGCGACTCGCTGCGGGAACCTCGCTTGCGGTCATGGGCCTCATCGCTCTCATGGGAGCGGTGCGCCAGGGGACGCATGGCCAGACGGACTGGCGTGCCGGCGTGCTCCTCGGCGTGGGCGGCGCCGTGGGTGGCGTCGCAGGGGCGCTCCTCGCCCAGGTCCTCCCGCTCACGATCCTCACGTGGCTCTTCGCTGTCCTCCTGATCGTCACGGCCGTGCGCCTGGCGCGAACCGGATGGAAGACACGGCGCGCCCCAAGCGCGTGAGGGCGGAGCCCGGATTGGGGGAGTTAGTCAGGCCTTGGTCAGAATGCACTGTTGCGGGCGTCTAAGTTCTCCGATTCAACAGTGCATCTCGTCGCCTAGCCGGGTTACGGTAGCGACGCGGTCCCTCGCAGGATCCCCCCCGAACCGGCGAGGGACCGCACTCATGCCCGCCCGTGTCGGCGACGGTCAGCCGCCGTAGCGCTGGCGCAGCAGTTCGATCTCGAGCAGGAGCCGCTCGTCGCGGTCGTCGAGATCCACTCCGAGAAGGTCGGCGACCTTCGCCAGGCGATAGCGGAACGTATTGGGGTGCACATGCACCTGTCGCGCGGCCTGCGACACGTTGCCGGGGTGGGTGAAGTAGGCATCCAGCGTGCGCAGCGCTTCCTCGCGGTCCGCCGGCTCCAGTGGTGCGAGGGCACGTAGCGGGTCGGGGAGCGGCTCGAACTGACCCTCGAGGATCTCAACGAGTCGCATGAGCGCGATCTGGCTGCGCAGGGTGTTGACACTCCCGATTCTCACTCCGGGTGTGCGCTGCAGGTACGAGATGACCCGGTCTGCGTCAGCCTTGGACGCGGGCGCGTGACTCAATCTCACAGTAGTGCGACCCGCACCGACGAGTAGTCGATCATCGGCTGCGCTCATCTCTCGTGCAAAGGCGCGTACAGCAGGGGTGATGTGCTCGGCGGACCCGGTGCCGTCGTAGAAGGCGAGATAGATTCGGTCGTCGGTCTCGAGGCGCAGATGCTCGACCGACTGCCGCTCAGCCAACACGCGCGTGACTTCACGCGCCTGTTGGCGGAGGTCGCCGTCGCCGTGCCAGACGGCCACGACGCGCACGCGACTGGCTGCGGGGATACCGAGGTATTGGCCCAGGAGGGTCTCGTCCTGATTGCCCTCGAGGAGCATGCGAGCGAATCGGTCGGCCTCCCGGCGGCGTTGGTCATCGCGCAGCTGGAAGTAGAAACTGGCCTCCTTGGCTGCATGCTCGGCGATGTCGGCGACATCGGGATGCAGGGGCCCCGCGGACTCGGCGATCCACAGTGAGCCGACGTGGACGCCGAGCAGACGAATCGTCGCCACGACGCGCCGCGTCTGGACCCCCGGCGTGTCAGGGGTTTCGAACGTGGGGGTCCCGGCCTCGAAATGATCTTCGGAAAATTGACGGAAGGCCGAAACGCTCTCGTCTGTGGGGATGACTCGCCGCAGGATGATCGATCGGCGCACCTCGTCGATCGGCTGGTTCAAGGTCGAGTAGGCCACGACGCCCCATGCACTGTCGTACATGAGCACCGGGCCGCCCGCCTGCCACGCGACGTGATTGCAGAAGGCGAAGACGTCGTCCATGGGGGCGTCGGGCCGATGGAACTGGGGCATGTCCCTCCCTGGTCGCCCCCCAGGATAGACGGCCCTAGGGTGGGGCCATGATCAATTCCTTCCAAGCCCGTGACATCGCCACGGAGTGGTCCGATCTGCCTGAGGACAAGTCCGTGACCCCCGGGGTGCGCACAGCCATCGCCGAGGTGTGGTCCGATGCGGGCTTCGAAGTCGGGGTCTGGGAGCACTCGGCTGGCACATCGAGGGACTCCTTCGACGACGAGATCTTCGTCGTCATCGAGGGGCGAGGCACCGTGACCGACCAGCATGGCCGCACGATCGAGCTCGCCCCCGGAGTCGTGGGGGTCCTGCACCCCGATGACGAGACCACCTGGGTGATCACCGAGCCGTTGCGCAAGGTCTGGATCGTCCGCTCCTCGGAGTAGGCCTGACGATCAGCTCCTCATCACGCGATCGGCGAAGTCGGCGAAGGCTTTGCAGCCCGACTTGGTCATGCT
The DNA here is from genome assembly GCA_964476205.1 of uncultured Actinomyces sp. Classification (GTDB taxonomy): domain Bacteria; phylum Actinomycetota; class Actinomycetes; order S36-B12; family S36-B12; genus Mxb001. The sequence continues at coordinate 4,748 of CAYYZU010000024.1, forward strand.
GCCGTCCGCATTGAGCCAGTCGGGATTCGTGGGCGACATGGCGTTCCAGCTGAAGACCCTCACATTGGGGTAGGACTCGGCGAGTCCGGCGATGGCCGCGTTGGTGTCCTTCTCGAAGGTGTAGCGCTCGGGATCGTCGGGGATCTGGATCGTTGCCCACACCACGGTGCGGTCGGTGCCGAGCACGTCCATGATCGCGTCGAGGTCCTGGGGCGTGGCCCCGCCATTCGCGCCGAGGTGCACGAGCACTCCGCCAGGGATGTCCCCGCCGCGTGCACGCAGTTCGTTCGCTGCTGCAGTGACGCGACGATCGGTGGTGGCGTCGATGTCGTAGCCGAGTTTCTTGAGACACGGCCTCGCGCTGACGAGCACGTAGTCGCCGAAGGCAAGCACGTCGCCGGTGTAGGGCGGGCGAGTGATGGGAGTGGCCGACGATGCGACCGGCGCGGGGGACGAGGAGGCAGTGGCGGCCACCGGGGCTTGCTCCCACGGGAGGAGTGGCCCGGGCCGGACGATGGCGAGCCAGATCCCCGCGGTGAAGGACGCGAACAGCAACACCGCGATACCGAGGACCTTGACCCAGTCCATCGGCCCGAATGTAGCCCGATCCGGAGCGTCGCGGGGCGCCTTGGGGCGGGACACGCCACCATCAGAGGGTGATCAACACGCTGGCTCGCCTTGTCCTGGGTGCGTTCCTCCTCATTGCTGGCGTGGGGCACTTCGTCGCGCGGGAGGAGTTCACGGCCCAGGTCCCACCGTGGATGCCGGCGCCGGATGCGGTCGTCTACGTCTCCGGTGTCGTCGAGATCGTCCTCGGCATCGCTCTCATGGTGTCGCGGCGCAGGTTGCCCGTCGTCGGCTGGATCGTGGCGATCTTCTTCGTCGTGATCTTCCCGGGCAACATCTGGCAGTACGTCGAAGGCCGCGATGCGTTCGGACTCGACTCGGATGCCGCACGCGCCATGCGCTTGATCTTCCAGCCACTCCTCGTGGTCTGGGCGCTGTGGTGCACGGGCGCGTGGACCTGGGCTCGCACGCAGTGGCGTGCGCGCAGCGCCTAGCGCATCAACTCGGTCAATTCGAGAGCATTGCGCACGCCCGCCGAGCTGGCGGTGTTATCGAAGATCGCGATCCTCGGCGATGATGCAGTGTCGAGCCACGCGGCAAGCGCGGCGAGGTCAGCGGAGGAGTACGCGCTGTAGTAGCGCCGCGGGGTGCCGTGGAGCCGGACATAGGCCCCGCCGGTCGCGTGGGCGGATCCGGGCTCGGGGATCTCGGTGCGCACACGGGTGATCCCGCTATCGGCCAGCAAGGCCGCAGGCTCGGGGTCGTCCCAGGAGGGGTGGCGCGGCTCCCAGGCCACCATGCCGGGGTAGATCCCGCGCAGCCGAGCGAGGAAGGCTGCGTCACGCTCGGGATCGCTGGCCAGCGCCGGCGGCAGCTGAATGAGGACAGCGGCGAGCTTGGCGCCCAGGCTCATCATCGGCTCGAGGGCCTGATCGAGCTTGGCGTTGGCGGACAGGCGTGCCGCGTGGGTGACCGCGCGATTGATCTTGACGCTGAAGCGGAAGTCCTCGGGAGTCTGGTCGGCCCAGGAGGCAAAGGTCTCAGCGCGGACCGCGCGATAGAACGACGCATTGACCTCGACCATGTTGAAGGTCGCGGAGTAGCGGGCGAGCCCGCTGCCGGTGCCCGGGAAGTAGGCGCGATGCTTGCTCACCGCCTCGCTCCAGCCGGCCAGCCCGATGCGCGCGCGAGTGGGGGTCACGTGATGTGCGCCCATGCGTTGGTGATGAGCCACAGGGTCTCGCGGCCCTCGACGTGGGCGGGGAGGCGCTCCTGCAGCAGGGCCGCAACCTTCGCCGCATCCTTGCGTGACATCAGGATCAGTGTGGCCTTGCGATCACGGGTGCGAATGATCACCTCGACCCGGGCCATGCCCTTGCCGGCCCCCTTGGGGGTCGTCGCGATGACCTGAATGCGTTGGACGTCCGACCACAGCAGTCGCCTATTGCTGGCCAGGGACAGGCCCTGCTCGTCGAGGAGCCAGGGACGCAGGGCGCGCGCGTAGGCGAGGATGCCGACGACGATGAGGACCGCGCCGAGGATGATCGCGGCCGGGGATCCGCGGAAGCCGCGCAGGGCGATGATCACGCCGATGGCGATCGTCGCGGCGGTGAAGGCCGTGGCCAGGCCGCGGGTGCGCCCGAGGCGGAAGTCACGTGCGGTCATGGGTGGACGCTACCCACGTGCAGGCCGGCCGGTGAGCACCTAGGCTCAGGCAACCGCAGGGGGCGCGAAGGAGGGGTATGTCGGTCCACTACCGATCGTGCAACCTCTGCGAGGCGTCCTGCGGCCTGGAGATCACCGTCGAGGACAACCGGGTCGTCGAGATCCGCGGTGATGCTGCTGATCCCTTCAGCCAGGGGTATCTGTGCCCCAAGGGCGTGGCCCTGCAGGACCTCACCCACGACCCGGACCGTCTGCGCAGGCCCGTGCGGCGAGTGGGTGATCAGTGGGTCGAGATGGAGTGGGACGAGGCATTCGACCTGGTCGCCCAGCGGCTGCTCGAGGTGCGCGAGCGCCACGGCGGAGATGCGATCGGCTTCTACCTCGGCAACCCCATCACCCATGGCTGGGCTCCGATCATCTACATCCCCCAACTTCTCGCGGCCATCGGGACGCGCAACCGCTACTCGGCTGCCAGCGTCGACCAGCAACCCCAGCACCTGCTCTCGCACCTGCTCTTCGGGTCCCCACTTCTGCTGCCCGTGCCCGACGTCGACCGCACGGACTTCCTTCTCGTGGTGGGGGGCAATCCGCTGGTCTCCAACGGATCGATCATGACCGCGCCCAATATCAAGCGGCGCCTCGAGAAGTTGCGGCAGCGCGGCGGACGACTGGTCGTGGTCGACCCGCGCCGGACCGAGACGGCGGACGCGGCTGATGAGCACGTCTTCATTCGTCCGGGGACCGATGTCTTCCTGCTTGCCGCGATGGCCCACGTCCTCGTCGACGAGGGCCTCGCTCGCCCGGGGCGCGCCGAGTCGTTCGTGGACGGTCTGGGCGTCGTTGCCGACATGGTGCGGCAGGTCACGCCGGAGGCGGCGGAAGCGCGCACCGGTGTGCCGGCCGAGACGATTCGTCGCCTGGCCCGCGACCTCGCGGCCGCGCGGCGCGGTGCTGTCTATGCGCGGCTAGGCGTGTGCCAGACCGAGTTCGGCACCACGGCCTACTGGCTCGTCCACGTGCTCAACATCCTCACCGGGCGACTCGACGAGGTGGGTGGATGGATGGTCGCCGAGCCGGCCTTCGACCTGCCGCGCATCGGCGCGCTCACCACCGACCTGCCCGGCTACGACCGCTGGCGATCGCGTGTGCGCGGGATCCCCGAGGTTGCCGCGGAGTTCCCGTCGAGCACGCTGGCCGACGAGATCCTCACGCCGGGCCAGGGCCAGATCCGTGCCATGGTGCTGGTGGCGGGCAATCCCGTCCTCACCGTGCCGCAGGGCCGACGTGTCGATGAGGCCCTCGAGTCCCTCGACTTCTGCGTGGCCGTCGACTACTACGTCAACGAGTCCACGCGTCACGCCGACGTGATCCTGCCTCCCACGACAGCGCTGGAGCGTGAGGAGTTCGATCTCGTCTTCCCCGCGGTGAGCGTGCGCAACCACGTGCGCTGGGGGGAGAGGGTGATCGAGCCCGGTGCCGACACGCGATCGGATGCGGACATCCTGCGCGAGCTGCTCTGGCGCATCCAGGCGGCGACGATGGGCAAGAGGCGCGCGCGTGCACTCGATTCCGCTCGCAGGACGTTCCTGCCCCGCCGCTTCGTCGATGCGGCACTGCGCGCCGGTCCCTGGGGCTTGCGTCACGGGCGGAGACTCACCCTGCGCAAGGTGCGCCAGCATCCGCATGGCCTGGACCTCGGGGCGCTCTACCCGGTGCTCCCTCGTCGGCTCATGACCAAGGACAAGCGGATCCGACTCGATCACCCGGTCGTCGTGGCCGACTGGCCGCGCGTGATGTCCGCGCTGGAGGCGGATGCGGGTGCAGACAGCGGGCGCGATCTTCTCCTCATCGGCCGACGCCACCTCCGCAGCAACAACTCCTGGATGCACAACTCTGAGCGCCTCACGCGCGGGAGCAACCGCTGCCGTGTGCTGGTGCATCCCGACGATGCGGCTGCGCGGGGCCTCTCGGACGGCTCCCAAGCCCGCATCTCCACTGCGGCGGGCCACGTGGATGCTGACGTCGAGGTGACGGACACCGTGATGCCGGGGGTCGTGTGCATGCCGCACGGCTGGGGGCACGCGTCGCGTGACGGTGTCGGCTGGAGTCACGCGGCCTCGCTGCCCGGCAGCAGCGTCAACGACATCACCGAGGACACGCGCTACGACCCGCTCAGCGGCAACGCGGCCGTCACCGCGGTGCCCGTCGCGCTCTCTCCCGCCTAGTCGGCGGCAGCGGCCTCGCCCGGGAGCAGGGGCGTGATGTCAGCCGCGATCTCGGTGGGCTTCGTCTTGGGGGCGTAGCGCTTCACCGTGCGCCCGTCCGGGGCCACGAGGAACTTCGTGAAGTTCCACTTGATCGACGAGCCGAGCACGCCGCCCGCGCGATCCTTGAGGAAGGCGAACACCGGATGCGTGCCCTTGCCGTTGACGTCGATCTTGGTGGACAGCGGGAAGGTCACGCCGTAGTTGACCCGGCAGAACTCCTCGATCTGGTCATCGTCCCCGGGCTCCTGGTGCGCGAATTGGTCGCAGGGGAAGCCGAGGACGACGAGTCCCTTGGGGCTGAGCTCCTCGTGGAGCTTCTGCAGGTCGTCGTACTGGGGGGTGAAGCCGCACTTGCTTGCGGTGTTGACCACGAGCACGGGCTTGCCGGCGAAATCGGAGAGGGCCACCTCCTTGCCGTGATTGTCGGTGAAGGTCAGGTCGTAGAGGGAACCGCTCTCAGCCATGCCTCCATTGTCCCGGCTCATGGGCCGACCGCCAGCCGGGCGGCCCCTGTCACCTAGCCTGGGCGGGTGCCAAGACTCGGGACCCGCGGCGGTGGCTTGCTCATGGCCGCAGTGGCGGTCGTCGCGCTCGCGGGATGCTCGTCTTCCGTCGAGTCGTCTCCACCGGCATCGCCTAGCCCGACCCTGAATTGCGCCGTGGCGCGCATGGCGATGGATGACTACTCGGTCGCCCTCAGGTCGCTGGCCGAGAGCATCGAGTCCGGGGACACCATGTCCGCCATCGGCGCGGCGGACGCCATGTCCTTCGCCCTCGATCAACTGGAGGGGGCGCTGCCGGGGATCCCGTCGGGCGGAGACGCCTTCCTCGAGGCCTCGCGGGCCGTCGCGCTCCAGGTCAAGCAGTCTGCGGCCGACTCCCCGGGGATGGAGGGGCTCCTGGGTGAACTCACCCAGTCCTTCGCAGACCCCGCATTCGCCGAGGGCGGAGACGCGATCGATGCCTACGCCGATGAGGTCTGCCCCGAGGCAAGTCCGTCAGCCTCCTAGTCAAGGCTGCTGAAGGCCCGCACGAGATCTGCGCGCGCGTCGTTGAGCTCACCACGCGGCGGGTAGCGCGCCACGCCTTGCGCGGCGAAGCTGTTGATGCCAGTGGCCCGAAGGTCCAGCCAGATGCCTGCCTGTGTCTGCGCGTGGCGCAGATCGGAGTGCCAGGGGAGAAGCAGGACGGCATCGACGGCCGCGCGTCGTTCGGCAATGAGCGCGCTCGCCTCGACCGCTGCCTGCCGCGCTTCATCGCGCGAGGACGAGTCCTGTCGTTCGTAGTCCGACACCGACTGCACGCGCCTCTCGCCGTTCTCGATGACCGTGACGGTCTTGTCGAAGGCGATGGTGAGGGAGGTGGCAGCGGCGGCACGCCAGCGCGCATCGATCGCGAGCCCGGCGGCGACGAGTGCGCCGATGACCAGGAGGCCGATCAGGGGCAAGACGAGGGAGCGGCGCGACCGCGCCTGTCGCTCCGGTCCCTGCTCGAGCGTCTCCACTGGCCACGAGGCTAACGACCCGGGCCCCGGAGCGCTTCTTGCCGCCGCAGGGCCGTCGAGCGCCCTAGAGTGACCGTCGTGTCCGAGCCCACGACGCAGCAGGTCATTCTCGCCACAATCCTTGTCTTCGGGATCGCCACGGCCTGCCAGGTCATCGCGCCGAAGCTGCGCATCCCCTCGCTCGTGCTCCTGCTGCCGGCCGGATTCCTGCTCGGCATCGTGGCGCCCAATGACACTCCGGCGACGATCCTCGGGCCGGTCTTCCCGGTGGCGGTGGACTTCGTCGTCGCCATCATCCTCTTCCACGGCGGCATCGGACTGAGTGCGATCAAGCTGCAGCCGAAGGACCGCAGCGTCGTGCGCCGCCTGGTGTGGATCGGCGCTCCGCTCACCGGTGTGCTGGCTGCAGCCGCCGCGCACTTCATCATCGGCATGCCGTGGCCCATCGCCGCGATGCTGGGAGCGATCCTCATCGTGTCCGGCCCGACCGTGATCAATCCGATCCTCGACGTAGCGCGTCCTGCGGGGCGGGTGCGCGGCATCCTGCTGTGGGAAGGGACGATCCTCGATCCGATCGGAGCGCTCGTCGCCGTCGTCGTCTTCCAGATCATCAAGGCCACCGATGCCGCGACGATCCCCGAGGGGATCGTGATCTTCGTGGGGGGCATCCTCGTCGCCATCGTCGCGGCGGCCGTCGGTACCGCCTTGTTCGTCATCGGCGGGAAGTTGACCCGTGGCAATCCTCAGCTCGCCACGCAGGTGATCCTTGCCTCCGTCCTCGTGGCTGCCGGCCTTGCCAATCTCGTCTCAAACGACAGCGGCCTGCTGGCCGCGCTCCTCATGGGCATGACCGGACCGCGGATCGCCGAGCGCATGGGCTACTCGGTCGCCAAGGGCAACACGTTCTTCGACACCATCGTGTCCATCGGCATCGGTGTGCTGTTCGTCTCGATCTCGGCTCTCGTGCCGCTCGACACTGTCCAGCAGATCCTCGTTCCGACGCTCATCGTTGCCGTCCTGCTCATTCTCATCCAGCGCCCGCTCATCAGTTTCCTGTGTTCGTTTGGCTCGGGACTGACGCGCAATGAGCGACTCTTCATCGGCGTTATGGATCCGCGCGGCATCGTGGCAGCGGCCACGGCATCGAGCGTGGGCGCGGTGCTGGTCGCTGCCAAGGTGCCTGGCGCTCAGGACCTGCTGCCCGCGGCCTTCATCATCATCGCCGTGACGGTCACGTTCTACGGCGTCAGCGCCTCAGCCTTCGCCAAGGCACTCGGCTTGCGCGACGGGGAGAGTGAGCACGGCGCCGACAGCAACGTGGCCTGAGGCGGCGATCACCTTCACCGAAGACCGCGTGTCTGCAGGTCAGCGGTCACGAGCTCGATCACGTCGTCACGGATCATGACATCGCCCCACACGCTGTGGCAGATAGTCCAGACATCGTCAACAGCTCGGATGCTGAGGATCTGGCAGAGAACCCAGATATCGTCGAGATCACGGCGCCCCCGCGCAGCGCGCGCCTTCATGGCCAGCATCCACTTGGGCGAGGCGACATTGACGGTGAGGCCGGGACCCCCGAGCACCTGGAGACGTTCGCCATCGACTCCGCGTGGGAGTAACGGCAGAACGCGTGCGTTGAGCCAATCCGAGTCGAGATCTCGATGGTCAGCGGCCATGGCGCGAACTTCGAGGTCGATCTCCTCCTGCGGAACTCCGACCGCGTCGATATCCCTCGTCACTCGTGTCCGGTCGTATGCCAGCATCATCGCCGCTCCGCCCACCACATAGATCTCGCCCTCGATTCCTCGCCCTGCCAGGCGCTCACCGAGTTCTGCTAGCAGTGCGGACACTCGCTCAATAGTGAGCTCGTTCATACCGACTCCAGGTTCCTTCTGCTCACGATGACACCCCGCGCCCGCATCGATGGAATCGCCTGCTGCATGAGTTGGGCTCGCATCGTTGGGGCATCGCTATCGACGAACCATATGTCGTGGAGGGTGAATGACGGGTCTGTCGTCCACATCGGCGCCGTCTTCATCTGTCCGACTCGACAGAGGTGGACGGCGAGCCCGGCGATGAGTGCATCCCAGCGACGGCTCCCTGTCGGAGATGATTCGGTCAGGAAGAAGGCTCGGTCTGCGGGATCGCTCAGACGCGCGAAATCATCGCTGGCCTGGATCACCGCGCGCAGCATGTCCGACTCCGATCGACCCTCGGCCAGATCGGTTCTTATCTGCGCCGCAAGGGCCGGGATAGTGCTCGCGGAATAGCGGGCGTAGACCGAATCCGATTCCAACGCGGTGAAGGCATCGATGCGCTCGTTGACAAGCCGACCGGGTGACAGGCGCCCGCGTTCGTAAGCGCTCACATTGGCTTGGCTGGTCGCCAGCAACTCAGCGACTTGACCCTGGGTGAGACCCAACCGAAGTCGAGACTCCCGCAGAGGGGAGTTCTGCCCACCCATCCCAGCATCATATAACGAAAGTCACGCGATATATGTTCACACGTTCGTGCCAGCAGGGTCAGCGGGGTGCTGAGAGCACCTTGATCTGGGGGAGCGGATAGAGCGGGGGAGAGGGCTGCCCTGCCGTCGCCGGGCCATCGGGCTGATCCCAGATGTTCGTCGCTCCATCGCACCACTGGCGCACCGGGAGGCCGTAGACACCGGGCTTCTTGGGCCAGGAGATGGCCATAGGGAAGAAGGTCGGCGTGTTGAACCCGGGCACGTCTCCGGTGAGCGGCCAGACGACCTTGGTGGTCTTGCCCATGCGCTTCACCGACACCGTCCAGTCGTCCACCTGCTTCGGCACGACTTTGACGTAGGCCTTGTCGAAGTAGGCGGCGATCTTGTCGATGCCCGCTTCGTTCTGCAGGCAGCCGTGCTGGATCTCGAGCGTCATCGTCGACGTGCGGCCGGCGTACGCCGGATCTCCGTTGAGAGCGACGATGGCATGCGCGGATGCGGGGGCTGCCGATGCGATCACCAGCGGTGCGGCGATCAGCGCACTGGCGAGTGCGGACACGGTGAGGCGCAGAGCGGGGAGAGTCATGGGCGCAGGCTACCCACGCCGCCCGTCCACAGGTCGATTCCGAGGGCTGGACCTCATCGGGCTCATGCCGGAGCCTGGCCCGGACAGGCCAGGAGGGGAGCGCACCATGTATGGCACCATGTATGGCATGACCGTGAAGACCACCGTCTACCTGCCCGATGACCTCAAGCGGGCCCTCGAGGTGGAGGCCGCCGCCTCGGGGCGCTCCGAGGCCGAGATCATCCGTGAGGCGATCGCTGCCCGGGTCGGTTCCGCGAGGCCAGTCGCCGGATTCCTCGACGGTGAGCCGATCGCCGAGCGCGTGGACGAGTTGCTTGCCGGCTTCGGCGAGTCGCGGTGATCCTCGCTGACACCTCGGGGCTGCTGAGCCTCTACAACCGTCGCGAACCCACGCATGAGTCTGTCGCCGAGGTGGTGGCGCAGGAGCCGGGTCCCTTCGTGGTGTCCCCCTATGTCGTCGCGGAGCTCGACTACCTCGTTTCCACGCGACTCGGCACCGATGCCGAGCAGCGCGTGCTGGCGGAGCTCGCCTCTCCCGCCTACGTCCTCGCCACGGTCGATCGCGACGACCTGCGCGCGTGCACTGCACTCATCTCGCGGTACGCCGGGATCGGCGTGGCGGATGCCTCGATGCTGGTGCTGGCGGATCGGTTAGGCATCGATCGGGTGCTCACGCTGGACCGACGTCACTTCGAGGCGGCGCGCACTCCCGCCGGCAGGGCACTGTCGATCGTGCCCTGACGCCGCTGGCTCGGATCCATGCCCGGTGCGGGCCTCAGGTCAGTTCGTAGCGGATCGGGAGGCGCTTGAGGCCGCTCACGAACGTCGCGGGCGTGAAGACCGGATCCCCTG
>CAYYZU010000025.1:0-4440 GCA_964476205.1 uncultured Actinomyces sp.
ATGAGCCGTACTCGGAGATGATCTGCTTCTTGGTGGCGCTATCCAGCGACATGATGTCCTCTCGGGCGCGTCGGTCGCCTCGGCCTTGAGCCAGCAGGCGGTGACCCCGGCGGGGTCGTCACGAGTCCCCGGGCGCCCGCCCTAGGACCGTCGGGTCCAAGGCTACCAGCCGGCCAGGACCTCCTGGGCATGGGCGACGTCTCGGTCCATCTGCGCGATCAGATCGTCGACGGAGTCGAACACCTCCTGGCCGCGGAGACGCGCGACGAGGTCGACGCCCACCTCGGCGCCGTAGAGATCAAGGTCGTCCCTACCGATGGCGTAGGCCTCAACCCGCCTCTCGGTCCCCGAGAACTGGGGGTTGGTGCCGATGGACACCGCCGCGGCTAGCGGCTCCCCCTCGATCACGAGCCACCCGGCATAGACCCCGTCCGGCGGGATCGCGGCGCCGCCCACCACCTCGACATTCGCGGTGGGGTACCCCAACTCACGTCCGCGCTGATCCCCACGGACCACGGTCCCCTCCAGCCTGTGCGGGCGGCCGAGCATCGCTGCCGCCGACGCCAGGTCACCCACGGCGATGCGCTCGCGGATGCGGGTCGAGGACCACACCCCGTCGTCGTCCCCCGGGACCTCCTCCGACACCAGGGGAAGGACTTCCACGTCGAATCCCAGTTCCTGCCCCATCGATGTCAACGTGGACGTGTCGCCCGCCGCTCGCGCTCCGAAGCGGAAGTTGTCGCCCACGATCACCGCATCGGCGGCGATCTCCGGAGACTCCCGCAGCATCCGGGCGAAGTCCTCGGGGCTGCGCGACGCCAACTCCGCCGTGAAGTGCAGGACGACCACCTCGTCCGCACCTGCGGCACGCAAGAGCTCGGCACGTCGCCGCACGGACGTCAGGCTGGCAGGGGTGCTCTCCGGGCGCAGCACCGCGGCGGGGTGGGGGTCAAAGGTGACAGCGACCACGCGATCGGCCGGCCCACCCCCGGCGCGCCCCCGAGCCCGTTCGACCAGGGCCCGATGGCCGCCATGGACACCATCGAAGTTGCCGATGATCGCGACGCGCACGTGCGAAGCCTGCCACGGACCCTGCGCGTGCGAGGATGTGACCTCCGGGCGCCCGGGCGCCCCGGTCATTGGGAGACCACGTGGCGGATCGCCTGCTGCTGCACATCGGCACGCAGAAGTCGGGTACGACGTACCTTCAGCGAGTGCTCGCGCGCCTGTCTAGCGAGTTGAAGCGCGAGGGCGTGCTCTACCCCACGCGGCTGCAGGGCCGACGCGAGATCTACAACCACGAGGCTGCCGCCTACGGACTACTCGGCACGCCATCGTTCCCCTGGGTGGCTCCCCAGCGCGCCGAAGGACAGGCCGGCGCATGGGAGCGCTTGAGGCGCAAGGTCCAGGAATGGGACGGTACGGCCATTGTCTCCGGCGAGGCCTTCTCCGTCATCGACCCCGCGGCAGCCCATCGACTCGTCGACTCCCTCGGTATCGCGAACACCCACGTGATCATCACCGCTCGCGACCTGGGTCGGGTGCTGCCAAGCTCCTGGCAGCAGCACGTTCGCAATGGCCGCTCCACCAGCTTCGCCAGCTACCTTCAGCAGCAGGCAGAGCGGCGCGGTGAAGGCTCCGCGCGCGACCTCACCCGCCGCTGGGACGAGGATCCGGAGCAGACCTTCTGGCGCGCTTATGCCATCGGCGGACTCGTCGAACGTTGGGCACCTCTCGCACGCACCGTGAGCGTCGTCACGGTGCCCCGGCGCGGTGCCGCCCCCGACGAACTCTGGCACCGATTCCGCCGAGCCCTCGACCTCGGTCCGGTCCTGCCGGAGACTCCTCCGGCCATCGACGACCTCGAGGCCAATGTGGGCCTGACCGAACCCGAGGTGCTCGTGCTAGCCGCCCTCAACCGTCAGGTGGACTCCACCAAGGCCGACAGTCCCGACATGCGCGCCCTTCGCGCGCGCATCGTTCGCGAGGCCTTTGCCCCACGTGCCGATCGCGGCACGTCGGTCCGCGTCCCCGACGCGTGGGTCCCCCGCGTGACGGCGTGGGCTGATGACGACCTCGCGGTGCTGCGGTCCACCTCGGCTCTCCTCGTGGGGCCCGAGTCCGACCTCGTCGTGGAGCCGCCCACAGGCCCCGGCGGTGATGGGCCCAGGGCAGACGAGGTGGCCCGCGCGGCGGGGGCGGCGCTCGCCTATCTCGCCGGCACCGGCGCCTAGACTGCCGACGTGCTCGTCCTCGTCTGCGGTATGCACCGCTCCGGATCCACCCTCGTCTGGCAGATCACGCGCCAGTTGCTCGACGGTGCACCCGGACTGCGCAACCCACGAGGGGTGTCGACCGAGGAGTACCCGGCTGCCGCGGCGAATCCCGATGACCTGCTCATGGCGAAGGTGCACTTCCGCCCGGCCCTGGACCGCGACGAGTTCCCCGACGAGGGCGCCCGCTACCTCTACACCTACCGCGACCCCCGCGACGTCGTCGCCTCGCTCTACCGCAAGGGCAGGTACAAGCCCGACGACCCCGAGCGCGGTGCGCGACCCAGTCGGCTCATCGTGCGCCGGGAGCTCCGCGGCGACGAGTTCTGGACATCGAAGTCGGACGTCTGGATCGGCCGCTACGAGGACTTCCGCGATGACGTGCCCGGGCTGGTGCGCACCCTTGCCGCCTATCTCGACGTCCCCGTCGATGACGCTCGCGTCACCGAGATCGTGCGCGAGGTTGATCTCGCGGCCCAGGAGGAGCGCGCCAAGGCCGCACGCGAGCACGGCGTGGACGATGACCTGCGCGTGACGTCCAACCACATCACCGATGGGCGCGAAGGCGCCTGGCGTGACACGCTCACCTCCGAGGAGCTCGTCGCGATCGAGGCGGAGAGTGCGCGCTGGCTGGTCGAGCACGGTTACGACGTCGAGACCGAGGTAGGGCGCCGCAAGACAGCGGATCTGCGCGGCGTCGAGGTGCCGACTCGCGCTCCGGCGGCCCGCCCCGCGCCTGCGCGGCGTCGCAGCCAAGAGCGGTGGGCGATTCCACTGCTGGTGCTTGCTGCCGTGTGCGGCGTCCTGGGAGTCATCGCGACCTTCGTCGCACCCGCGCTCTCGCTCGTGCCCTGGGTGCTCGCGGTCGGCGCTGGGGTCGTGGGCGGCTACCTCTGGGGCCGCGAGGGGCACGCGCTCCTGCCCCGCCGGCGCCGCTGACATGGCGCGACGGGTCGTCCTGCACATCGGTCCGCGCAAGACCGCGACGACGTATCTCCAGCGGGTCCTCCAGCAGTGCGTCGAGTCCGGCACCATCCCCGCCGAGTGCTACCCCGTGCGCACGCGCGATCGACTCGACCACAACCACGTCCCCGGCCTGATCGACCTCGCCCGCGCGCAGGGCGAGATCGGCCTTCAGTCCGACGCGTGGACACAGCAGGACGGCAGCGATGCGCGCGCGCTGCTCGAAGTCGTCACTGCAACCGATGGCGACGTCATCCTCTCCGCTGAAGCGCTGTCGGTCCTGCGGCCAAGCGGGGCCGCGGCCGTCATCACAGCACTCGCTCCTGCACCCGTGGACGTTGTCATCACCGTGCGCGACCTCGCACGCGTGCTGCCGAGCTCATGGCAGCAGCACATGCGCAACGGAAACATCGAGTCCTACGACGACTACCTCGCACTGCGGGCCGAAGAACGCCTCTCGCGCGCCGATCGCGACGACCTGCATCGCGGCTTCTGGCGCGCCTACCGTTACGGCGAGCTCGCCCGCCGCTGGGCCGATGTCGCCCGATCAGTGCGGATCGTGACTGTGCCCACCTCTGGCTCGGATCCCGCCGAGGTGTGGCGGCGCTTCGTCGCCGCTGTCGACATGGCCGCGCTGCCGACGGAGCCTCCCACCATCGACGAGGATCGGGCCAATGTGTCGCTCACGGGCGCGGAGACGTACGCGCTCCAGGGACTCAATCTCGCGGCCCGCGGCGCCGGCCTGGGGCGCCGCGAGGTCCGCGACTGGCATCGCAAGCTGCTGCGACGCGGCTGGACAGACAGACCCGACAGGGGTCCGAGCCTTGGACTACCCCCGCAGATGTGGGAGTCGGTGCGCGGATGGGCCGACGAGGACCGAGAAGACCTTGCGTCGACAGGGCTCCCTGTCTTCGGCAGTCTCAATGACCTCATCGTGGGTTCGGAATCCCCCGGAATCCCCGACGCGGCAGCCGTGGGCATCGCAGCGGGGGCGGCGATGGCCCTAGCGCTCCTAGGAAAGCGTGCGCGAGACGGCGACTGACAGCGTCGTCAGGATCTCGCCCACTCCTCGAGTTGCTCCACGAAGGCCGGACCATCGAGAGTCCAGTTGGCGTGAGCGCTCACCCAATCGCGTCCCGAGTCCGCCATCGCCTGGCGGTGTCGGTCGTCGGCCGCGAGGCGCAGGCGGGCCGCGCAGGCCCCT
>CAYYZU010000025.1:4450-14568 GCA_964476205.1 uncultured Actinomyces sp.
GAAGGGAACGCTGATCCCGGCCCCGCTGCGTTCGGCCCGGTCCACTGCCAGGGGCAGGGGCGTCGACACGAAAGGAACTCCTCGCGAGAGGTACTCGAGGAGCTTCGTCGGCATCGAGTGGCGGTAGTTCGGCTCATCATGCAGCAGCGACACCCCCGCGGTCGCACCCTCGATGCGCGTCAACGCCTCGGCGTTCGGAAGGAATCCACGCCAATCAATCCATCCCTCCGAATGGGCCCGCGCCAGCGCATCCGACACCTCAGGGTCCGCGTTGCCGACCACCTCGAGCACGACGCCATGAGGAGCGAGCGCGCGGCCGAGTTGCACGAGCTCCATGGCTCCTCTCGCCCGTGTCAGCCGGCCAACGTAGATGGCCCTCCCCCGCCCGCTGGGTGCGACGCTCCCCGGCACGACGGGGGTGTTGGGCACCACGGGATGCCGCCGGGCGAAGCGCGCGTCGTACGCATGCTCTGCCAGCAGCAGGTGCCAGGAACGCTCCGCGCGACCCTCGGCCCATCGGACTCCCCCGCCGACGGGGGCCGCCAGCGGGCGCGGCAGCCACGGGCGCATGGTGAGAGCTGCGGCCGTGTCCTCGTGGACGTCCCACACGACCGCCGGATGATCGATTCCCGCCGCCGCGAGGGCCGCGTCAGGACTGTGCAGCAGCACCACGTCGTGGCGCGGTGCCTCGCGGCGCAGGACACGACGCGCCTCCCGCACCGCAGTGAGACGCCGACGCCCAGCACTGCGAGGAATGTCAATGGCGCGGACACCTGCGCGCGCAGTCGCGCCGTACGCCGAGAAGGGTGCCGCCTGCGTCACCTCGTGGCCGGCGTCCAGGAGGGCGCCGATCTCGCGCTCGGCGATGCGCGCGTCGCGGGGGTCGTGGACGGGGCACACCACCAGGACGCGCACGTCAGCCCTGGTCCTGCTCGGCGGCCAACTCGGCGAGGGCCTGCTCGTTTGCTTCCTTGCGCTTGCGGCGCCGTTCGCGCAAGGCCTTCTTGCTCTGCAGGCCGAAGCGGGCTTCGTACTCGGGGATGATGTCGTCGGGGTGTCCGTCGGCGATGATCTGCCCCTGGTCTAGCCACAAGACGCGGTTGCAGGCCGAGCGAATGGCACCCATGGAGTGGCTGACGAGAAAGATCGTGTCGGCCTCATCGCGCAACTGCTGGATGCGCTGGCTGCTGCGCTTCACGAACTCGCCATCGCCGGTGGAGAGCGCCTCGTCGATGAGCAGGATCTCGTGGGTCACTGCCGAGGCGATGGCGAACTTGAGACGAGCCGACATACCGGACGAGTAGGTGTTCATCGGCATGTGGATCGCCGAGCCGATTCCGCTGAACTCGACGACGGACGGGATGCGCTCGCGAACCTCCGCCGGCGTGAGCCCGAGGGCGAGGAGGCCGAGCTCGACATTGCGCAGACCCGAAAGGGCCTGCATGAGCGCGGAGCTGACGCCGAGCATCGTGGGCTGGCCATCCGCGTAGACCGCGCCCTGATTGGGCGGGAGGAGCCCCGCGATCGCACGCATGAGCGTCGACTTGCCAGCGCCGTTCTTGCCGATGACGCCGACGGCCTCGCCCTGCCGGGCAATGAAGCTCACGCCGCGCAGGGCGTGCACCTCGCGCTTCGTCGACACCGGCCGACGGCTGCGGAGCCGACGCCACCGACTCGCCTTGGGGTCAAGCGGAGCATCGGGCGCAGTCCATACGCGGTAGATGATGTGCAGATCGTCCACGACCACCTTGACGGGCGCATCCGGGTCGTTGTCTCTAGGCGGCTCGAGGTCGGAGAAGTCCGCGTCCTCACTCAGGTCGAACTCGTCGTCAGCCTCGTCCATAGCGGTCCTCCGCGCGCCAGAAGAACCACATGCCGAGCGGGAGCATCACGACAGCCCACGCCACGGCGAGAGCCCAGTTCCATGCTCCCCCCGGGGAGAAGTAGGAGTCCATGAGCGCGTCGCGCATGCAATTGAGGTAGACCGTGCCCGGATTGATCTCGATGAGGAACGTGGCCCACGGAGGGACTCCGAGTCGCGACAGCCGGTCAGCGATCGGGATCATGACGCCGGACATGTAGCCCCAGATCCGCAGGACGTAGGGCAGCACCTCGGACACGTCTTGCACCGTGGCGACGATCCGCGCCATCACCAGTGCCATGCCGAGGGAGAACATGAGAATGAGCAGGAGCGCCACGGGCGCGAGCAGCCATTGCCAGGTGATCGGCTCTCCTGTGACGAGCAGGATGACCACCATGATGGGCAGCGCGTAGAGGAAGACTCGCAGTTGCTTGATCACGATGGCGATGGGCAGCACGGCGCGAGGGAAATGAATCGACCTGACGAGGCCTTCGTTGCCCGAGATGCTGCGCGATCCCACGGTGATGGACTGCCGGATGATTGCGAAGGTGAACACGCCGGCAGCGAGGAACCCGGTGTAGTTGGCGACGCTTCCTCGCCCGCCCAGGAGGAAGCCAAAGAGGAACCAGTAGATGGCCATGGTGAGGACCGGGTCCATCACCTGCCAGAACTGGCCGAGCCTGCTCTTGGTGTTCTGCTTGTCGGCACTGGCCTTGGCGAAGGCGAAGATGAACGCCCTCCGCTGCCACAGGCTGCGGAGGTAGGTGCCGAACGGGGGACGGCTGTTGACCGGCGCGAGGCCGGACTTCAGAGCGAGGTCCCGGGCGTCGACCTCGCGGCCGTCGACGAGGATCAGAGCCGCACCACCTTGGGTCCGCTCGTCGCCCCTCGCGTGTCGAAGAGACGTGAAGCCTGGGCGGCGATGGTCGCGAGGTCGTAGTCGGTGTGGTTTTGCAGCAGCACCACGATGTCGGCGCGAGCAAGAGCGGAGTCCAGATCGTCCACGCGAGTCAGGCTCTCCGCGCCGAGGCGCCACGTGACGACATGCGGGTCGTGGAATTCAACTTCCGCACCCTTGTCGCGCAGCTCCACGGCGATGGGCTTGGCCGGCGACTCGCGCTGGTCGGCGATGTCGGGCTTGTAGGTCACGCCAAGCAGGAGAATGCGCGATCCACGCAGCGCCTTGCCTTCGTCATTGAGTGCGTCCTGGATGCGTCGCACGACGTACGACGGCATGCCCGCATTGATCTCCTGTGCAAGCTCGACGAAACGGAAGGGATAACCGAGCTTCGCCTGCACCTGGTAGGACAGGTAGTTGGGGTCGATGGGGATGCAGTGTCCGCCCACGCCCGGACCGGGATAGAACGCCTGGAAGCCGAAGGGCTTGCTCTTCGCCGCCGCGATGACATCCCACAGGTCGATGTCGAGTTCGTGGCAGAAGCGCGCCATCTCGTTGACGAGCGCGATGTTGATGTGGCGGTAGGTGTTTTCGAGCAACTTGGCCATCTCGGCCTCACGCGTGCCGCGCGCCCGCACGACGGTGTCGACGAAGGTGCCGTAGAACGCCTCGGCTGCGTCGGTGCACGCGTCCGTGTGACCACCGACCACCTTGGGGGTGTTGCGCATGCCGTAGACCTCATTGCCCGGATCGATGCGCTCGGGGCTGAAGGCGAGATGGAAATCGCGACCGGCCACGAGCCCGCCTGCCTCGAGCACGGGGCGCACCTCGTCGTCCGTCGTGCCCGGGTAGGTCGTCGATTCGAGCACGACGAGCTGACCGGGTCGCAGGTGCTCCGCAATGGCGCGAGTCGCACCCAGGACCGCACCCAGGTCAGGACCACCCTCCGGTGTGAGCGGCGTGGGCACGCAGATGACCACCGTGCGCGCGTCGGCAATGACAGAGGCGTCCGTCGTGGCCGTGAATCCGCGCTCGATCATCTCCGCGATGTCGGCCTCGGAGAGGTCATCGACGTGCGAACGGCCGGCATTGAGACCCTCGACCACCCCGGCGGAGACATCCAGTCCGGTCACCGCCAGCCCGGCGCGGCTCGCCTCCTGCGCCAGCGGCAGCCCGACGTAGCCCAGGCCGATGACCACCAGATCGCGCGTCATGTCTGTCGTTCGCCTTCCCTGCCGGGCTCCGGCCTCGCATCCCGCGGAGCCATCGTGGCCGCAGGGCGGTCAGCCCCTGAGGGCACCGAGGTAAGAGTACGCCGCCCGATAGGCCTCCATGACGGAAGGCCACGTGCGCGTGGCCCCCACCCACGAGCGGGCCCTCTCCCCCGCCTCGAGGCGGACCGCCGGATCGACCAGGGCGCTCACGGCACCGGCCAGGGCTACCGCGTCCTCGGGCGTCACGAGGGCTGACCCGGGAGCGAGCACCTCGGCAACCGCCGGAAGGTCACTTCCGATGGCCGGGATACCTCGCGCCTGTGCCTCGAGTGGCTTCAGGGCCGTGACGGAGCGATTGAGCGCGGTGTCGTGGCGCGGCAGCGCGAACACTTCGAGCGCGTCGTACCAGTCGCGCACGTCCGACACGGGCACGCGACCGGGGGCAAAAAGGGGTACGCCGCTCCGCTCAGCCTGGTCGCGCAGCGCCTTGAAGTCAGGGCCGTCCCCCACGATGAGCACGCGCGCGTCGACACCATCAGCGCGGAGCAGAGCCACAGCGTCGATGAGGACATCAAAACCCTCATCCCGGTGGACCGTGGCAACGCTTCCGACCCACAGCGCATCGTCGAGGCCGAGACGCCGACGGGCAATGGCCGCATCACGGCGTTCGAGGAAGTCCATGGGCACGGCATTGGGGGCCACGAAGACACGCTCGGGAGCGATCCCACGAGAGATGATCGCCTCGCGCATGCCCTCGCTGAGAGTGGTCACGGCATCCGCCGCCCTCAGCGCCTCGGTGTGCCGCTCGCTCAGGAGCCGGTAGGTGTCGCTGTCGCGGGCCGCGTCACCACCGTGGCGCGCGAGCCACGTATCCTCGAAGAACGTGCGCGCCTCGTAAGCGACGGGCAAGCCACGTTCGCGCCCCACTTCGAGCGCAACCGCTGCATTTGCGTGATCCGATGCCGCATGGAGCACATCGGGCCGGAGATCGTCCACGAGGCGGCCCAGGTGGGCGGAGTAGACGGCGAGCAGACGGTCATCCGGGGGCATCAAGGTCGGCAGCAACCGGTGATACGGCACCCCGTCGATGAGCTGGGGGTCCGGTGAGCGCAGGTCGCCGTGGGTGACGGGGTAGCCAAGCCGTGTGACGACGCGCGCATCCCACCCCAGGTCGCGCTGGGCTCGGACGACGCGCTGGGTGCGGATGGTCGATCCGGCCTGCGTGAGCGGCAGGGAGTTCGTGACGACGTGGAGGACATCCACTCCCTCGCGCGCGGTCGCGGCGGGCCGCTTGCCCGGTGTGCCGCCGGATACGGGCTGCCCGAGGACGTCGAGTTGCCGGCGCGCTGCCTGGACCGCGCGACGACCCCGGGCATCGCGCGGCTGCACGAGAGCAGCTGCACCCAGGCGACCGGCGAGGACGTCGACGGCAAGCGCGCATGAGGCGCGCTCGGGACTGCTCTCGGGAATCTCGGCCAGCGCGTCGCACGCGTCGGCGTACCGATCACGGGCGACGGCGCGATCCACGCGTGCTGCCGGATCGTCCGAGGCGTCGCTCCTCAGCCCCGGGATGGCACGCTCCAGAGCGGCGCGTCCGCGGGCGGGATCCTGAGCAAAACGGCGCAGGGCTCCGGAGACGGCGAGCGGAACGCGCCGCACGTAGCCGAGCGCCCTCATAGCCACCTCACGGTCTGGGATACTAGACGGAGGTGGCGAGGGCGTCACCGCACGCGATTGCCGGAGCCGGCGCGCGGTGCCGGCGACAGGAAGGCCGCGATGACCCTGCTGCACGTCACCGGCGCCCGTCCCAACTTCCCCAAGGCCGCGCCGGTCATCGCCGGCCTCGCGGCGCTCGGCGTGCGCCAGCGCCTGGTCCACACGGGTCAGCACTACGACGACCGCATGTCGGAGGTGTTCTTCCGCGAGCTCGACCTGCCCCGCCCGGACATCAACCTGGGAGTGGGATCGGGTGGGCACGCACAGCAAACCGCTGCCCTCCTCATCGGTCTCGAAGAGGAGATGCTCGCCACCCGCCCCGAACTCGTGATCGTCTACGGCGACGTCAACTCCACCCTCGCGGCGGCGATTGTCGCGAGCAAGCTCGGAATCCCCATCGCGCATGTGGAGGCGGGGCTGCGCTCCTTCGACATGTCGATGCCCGAGGAGATCAACCGGATCGTGACCGATCGGCTCTCCGATCTGCTCCTGTGCACGAGCGCCGATGCGATCGCTCACCTTGCACACGAGGGAGTGCCCGCCGAGCGCATCCACCTCGTGGGCAATCCCATGATCGACACCCTGCTCGCCAACATCGATCGCTTCGACGCCGACCGCATGCGGCAACTCTTGCGCTTGCCCGATGACTACCTGGTCGCGACGCTGCACCGTCCCGGCAACGTCGACGACCCTGAATCCGCTGGGGAACTCGTCGCTCTCCTGCACTCGGCGGCGTCGCGCGCCGACATCGTGCTCCCGCTCCACCCCCGCGGGAGGGCGGTCCTCGAGGCCCTCGGGCTCGACGATCACCCGCGCATGCACGTCGTAGAGCCGCTCGGCTACCTCGACTTCATGGGACTCGTCCGCGGATCCCGCGCCGTGATCACCGACTCGGGCGGTGTCCAGGAGGAGACGACGGTGCTGGGCATTCCCTGCCTCACCCTCCGTCCCAACACCGAGCGGCCCGTCACCATCACTCACGGTTCCAACCGCCTCGCCACGCCCGCGACACTCCTCCCTCTGCTCGACGACGCCCTATCGGGCGGCGTCGATGTCACGAGGCGCCCACCCCTGTGGGACGGACATGCGGGTGAGCGCATCGCGGAGGTCATCGTCGACTGGCTTGGCGATCGCGAGCGACGATGAGCGAGGCCGAGGCGCCTGCCGAGATGGAACGGACCACGAGCGGTGCGCGCATGATGTCCGAGCTGCGCCAGGCTCAGGCACGCGCCGACCGCGCGGAGCGCGACCTCGAGCGCACCAAGCGCAGCGCGGCCTACGTCGTCGGCGATCTGCTTGTGCGGGCCGCCAAGGATCCCCGGCGCCTGATCATGCTGCCCCGCGACCTCTGGCGGACCTGGCGCCTGCGCCGCTCGCGCCGCCACGCGCCGAAGCCCACAGCTCACGTGCGCGCGCGCGAGGTGCTCGACCTCGACGCCGCGCGCCTGCTCGTGCCGCGCATGGCCACCGTCGCGCCCGGACGCGGCCTGTCGATCGCGGGCGCGATCGCCACGGCCACGGCCCGCGGCTGGTATCCCTACGCAGCAGTGAGCCCCTCCCTGCCGCACGAGGCCGCCGCACTCGTGGAGGCGATCGACCCGGACGTCGTTGTCATCGACACCTCCGCCGCTCTACCGGGGCAGGCATGGTCGCACCTCGGCGACCCCGCAGCGGTCGACCGCCTCCTCGCTGCGGGAGCACTGGTCGACGCCGCGCACGCCCTCGGTCGACCCGCGGTGCTGCTGCGCATGACCTCCCCCGCGCACACCGCCTACCTCGATGCCCTGGCCCGCCGTTGCGACCTCGTCGTCGACGGTCCGGGCTCGTCGCGGCGCTCGCCGTGGCATCCCGGCGTCGATCCGCTGGCGGAATACCCGCTCCCCGGGGAGCCCTCCCTGCTGGTTGCCGCCAGCCCCGGCGCAGAGGCGGAGCTCATCTCGAGTTCCGCGCCGCACAGCCACCGCGTCGACGCGACGCTGCCGGACGACATCGCGTGGCGGCGGGCGCTTACGGCCTCGACCGGGCTTCTCGCCGAGCCTGTCGCTTCGGGCCTTCTGGGGGCCGGCCTCGACAGCGTGTCCGCGCTCGCCGCGGGGCGTCGCGTCCTCGGACCAGGCGACGCCGATCTCGCTCGGATCCTCTCGCCGTGGAGCGAAGCCCGCACGGCGCTGACGACCACCACGGACCCCCATGCGCTCGCCGAGTTGGCACGGCGCGGACCGTTGCCCCTCACTCCCGAGGAGCACCGCGCTGCCCTCGCCGCGATCCTCCTCGGCGCCTCCGCACCTGTGCAGCTCACTGTCCTCGCCGAGCGCCTCGGCATCGCCTCCCGCCCGCGCGCCTGCTGGGATGTCGCGCTGGTGGCGGACTCCGATGTCGATCCCGATCACGTGATCGCCCAGGCCTGGCGCCCGCGCGAGCTCGTCGTGACCGAGGTGCTCCCCGACCGTGCACGCAGCGCGCTCGCGGATGCCGGCATCGACGTCGTCGTCGCGGAGCCCCGCGCTGTGCACGAGTGGGCGCTCTTGGGGCTCGCCTCGCCGTACGTCGCACAGCAGGTGGACCTGCGTGACCCACACGACCTGCTCGACCTCCTGGCCGGACATCTCCTGGGCCAGCCGGCTCGCTCACACCCCACTGACGCGCGGTTGGTGAGCACCTCATGAGTCGCACGCTGCGCGCGATCGTCTACGGGGATGTCAACCTCAACATCCTCGACGGATCCGCCATCTGGGTGCAGTCGATGAGCGAGGCTCTCTCCCGAGCAGGAGTCGAGGTCCGGGTGCTGCTCAAGGCACCCGTCGAGACGGGACGCCTCGTCGACCCGCTGCGCACCCTCCCCGGTGTCTCCGTCGTCGACCCCTTCGTGTCCGGCATGGCGTCGGGCCGCGCCCCGCTCAGCGCAGACGCTGCTGTATCGCTCATCGAAGGCCTTGACGCGCAGGAGGCGGCCGACCTGGTCGTGGTGCGCGGCCTGCGGCTCGTCACAGCGGCGGCGGCGTCCCCGCGACTGCACGGGCGACTGTGGACCTACCTCACCGACATCCCCCAGAGCCCTCTCGATATCGACGATGATCAGCGCGCTCGCCTCGCTTCGATCGCCGGTGCCAGCCGATGGATGCTCTGCCAGACGGAGGAGTTGCGGTCGCTCATCGAAGCGAGCGTCCCCGGCTCCGGCGGACGGTGCGAACTGTGGAGCCCCATCGTCCCCGCGCCCGAGGTCGACGTGCCGGCGCGCACCGGCATCTCCGATCCGCTGCGCCTGGTCTACACGGGCAAGTTCGCCCCCCTGTGGAACACCCTCGAGATGACGCGGCTGCCCGCTCTCCTCGCCGAGCAGGGCATCAACGTCGAGGTCCACATGGTTGGCGACAAGATTCACGACGTTCCCGATGACCCCGAGTGGTCGTCACGCATGCGCGCTGCCCTCGAGTCGACTCCCGGCGTGGTGTGGCACGGGGGGATGCCGCGCCAACAGGCCATGGCGCTGGCGGCAACGGGCGACCTCGGCCTGTCCTGGCGCGCCCCGGAGATGGATGCCAGTCTCGAGCTCAGCACCAAGGTGCTGGAATTCGGCGTGCTGGGCGTGCCGGTGCTTCTCAACCGCACGCCCATGCACGAGTCCCTGCTTGGGGTCGACTATCCCCTGTTCGTCACCGATGAGTCCGACATCGCCGCTGCCTGTGCGCGCATCGCCGCAGATCCAGAGCTCCTCGCCGACCTGCGCCTGCGCGTCGCCGAGGCCGTCGCGCCCTATCGCATGGAGGCGGCTGCCGAGCGCCTGCGCGACATACTGGATCGGACCTTCCCGGCCGCCCCCGCGGCGCTGGAGGCGGCGACCCAGGCCGCAGGCCGTCCCCTGCGCGTGGTGGTCGCGAGTCACGACCTGAAGTTCTTCACGCGCATCCAGGAGCATCTCGCTGAGCTCCCCGGCGTCGAATTGCGCCTCGATCACTGGGAGGCGCTCTCGGTGCACGACGTGGCCACGAGCGAGGCCATGGCTGCATGGGCCGATGTCGTGATCTGCGAATGGGCCGGCCCCAACCTCGTCTGGTACTCGCGCCACAAGCGGCAAGGGCAGCGCCTCATCGTGCGCCTGCACCGCTTCGAACTCGAGGCCGGGTGGCTGGGCGACGTGCGCTCCGACGCCATTGACCAGGTCGTGTGCGTGAGCCCGCACTACGCCCAACTCACCGCTGCGAAGACCGAGTGGCCAGCCGAACGGATCGTCGTCATTCCCAACTGGGTCGATGTCGACCAATTCGACCGACCCAAGCTTGCGGGCGCCGAGTTCACCCTCGGCATGATCGGTATCTCCCCTCACCGCAAGCGACCCGACCTCGGCGTGGAGATCCTCGCGCGACTGCGCCGCCGTGACCGTCGTTACCGGTTGGCGATCAAGTCCAAGATGCCCTGGGACTACTGGTGG
>CAYYZU010000026.1:0-14462 GCA_964476205.1 uncultured Actinomyces sp.
TCGAGAAGGTCGTGAGCGCGCCGCAGAAGCCCACGCCGGCGAAGAGCAGCAGCCCCGGGCTCGCGGTGCCGAGGAGCAAGCCGAGCCCGAAGGATCCAGCCACATTGGCCACCAGGATCGACCAGGGGAACCGACCGGACACGAATGCCACGAGGAGGTAGCGCACGCCCGCGCCGAGGGCGCCGCCAGCGGCGACCAGCATGAAGGCCGTCATGCCACCGGCCTCCGCCGACGCAGGCCACGCCCCATCGAGAAGCCGGCCCACAGCGCGAGGAGGCCGCCGCCGAGGGTGGCGACGATGTACGCCGCACTCGCTGCCCAGGCTCCATCGTCGGCAAGGAGCACCGCGTCACCCGCGAAAGCGGAGAACGTCGTGAAGCCGCCCAGCACTCCTACCCCGAGGAAGGGGCGCCACAGGAGGTGGCGCGCCGGATGGGCAAGCACGTAGGAGACGAGGATGCCCATGAGCACGCAGCCGACGACGTTGATGGCGAGGGTGGCCCACGGCAGTGCGACACCTAGCCGATCGGCCGCCTGGTCGACGGCGTAGCGCGCCATTGCGCCGATGGCGCCACCCCCCGCGGCGGCCGCGAGCGCGCGCGCATCAAAGGTGGCGGGCATCCGTCGGCGAAATCAGGCGTCGCGGCGCACGAAGAGGATCCACGCGGGAATCGCGATCACAAGGAACCAGCAACCAAAGACTGCGAGGTGTCCCCACGCCTCCGCACCGTCGGTGGAGACAGCGGCGGCACCGCCTGAGAAAGGAAGGACCCAGTCGATCCAGGTCCACCCCTGCACGAAGGCGATAGCACCCACGATGGGCTCGATGAGCACAGCAAGGACGATGGGCGCGATGATCCCGACGGGCTGGTTGCGTGTGAGCGCCGTGATCGCCAGGGCGATCAGGACGAAGAGCACGACGTAGAGCACGGCGCGCACCCCCGATGCGCCCCAGGCGGTCTCGTCCCATGTCGCGCCCGTGCCGGCGATGACGCCACCGAGTGCCTGAGCGAGCACGATCGTCGTGATCGCCAGGACGGCAGCGACGACGATGACGAGCGCCACCATGAGCGTCTTGGCGAGGAAGACGGGGGTGCGACGCGGGAATGTCGCCAAAGTGATGCGGATCAGGCCGTGTCGGTACTCCTGACCGAAGGCGGCCGCACCGATCGCGCACAGGACGGCTGCCGTGAGCGGCAGGAAGCCGGCAAGCCCACCGGCTTCTCCATCCGGCGGTCCGCCGGCGTCCGAGCCGAGATTGCCGACCAGCCACGACACGAAGAGCGCGAGGCCCGCAGGCACGAGCATCGCCATGCCGATGAGCGCCCACGTCGAGCGCACGGTGCTGATGCGCACCCATTCGTAGCGCAGCGCGCCGGTCATGACGCCTCCCCGAACGCGAACTGCTGATCGTCGCCCGTGAGCTGCATGAAGGTCTCCTCGAGGCTTGCCTTGCGCGTCGCCAGCTCCAACACGGTCACGCCGCCGTCGAAGGCGAGATGGCCGATCTCGTCCGTGGTGAGCCCTGTAACCCCCAATGCCTGGTCCTCCTCGGCCACCGTGCCACCCGCAGCGCGCAGGAGAGATGCGAGTCGCGCAGGGTCGGTGCATCGGACGACGACATCGCTGCGCTGCGAGACCAGCTCGTCGACGGTGCCATCTGCGACCAAGCGCCCGCGGGCCACCACGACGATGTGGTCGGCCATCAACTGCATCTCTGAGAGCAGGTGACTCGACACGAGGACCGCGCGACCCTCGGCGGCATAGTGGCGGAGGAACTCGCGCAGCCACTGGATGGACTGCGGGTCGAGGCCGTTGGCAGGCTCGTCGAGCATGAGCGCGTGCGGCTCGGCGAGCACAGCCCCGGCGAGCCCGAGGCGCTGCGCCATGCCGAGCGAGAAGGACTTGGGGCGCTCGTTGGCGACCTCGGCGAGGCCCACCATGGCCAGCACCTCGTCGATGCGGGACTCCGGGAGCTTGGCCTCCGTGCCGAGCATGCGTAGGTGATCGCGTGCCGTGCGCCCCGGCAGGAAGGGCCGGGCGTCCAGGTGAGTGCCCACGACACGACTGGGATGCGCGTGGTCGCGGAGGGGCTTGCCATCGAAGACGGTGCGCCCCTCCCCGCGGTCCAGGCCCAGCATGAGTCGCATGGTGGTGGACTTGCCGGCGCCGTTCGGCCCGAGGAATCCGGTCACGACGCCATCGGGGACGGTGAACGACAGGTCGTCGACCGCGCGAACGCTGCCGAAGGACTTGCCGAGGTGTTCGACGAGGATGGCCACGCCCGGGACACTACCCGCGTCAGGCGCCAGGCCGGTCGGGTCATCCCCAGGCCGGCACCACATCCTCGGTTAGCACTCAGTGGTGGCGAGTGCTAGCCTGTCCTGTCCCCCAAGGAGGTTCGAGTGCCCACGTACCAGTACGCGTGCACCGCCTGCGGTCACGAACTCGAGGCGGTCCAGTCCTTCAGCGACGACCCGCTGACCACGTGCCCCGACTGCGGCGGCGCTCTGCGCAAGCTCTTCGGCAACGTCGGCGTCGTCTTCAAGGGTTCCGGCTTCTACCGCAACGACTCGCGCTCCTCCGGCTCCGGCGCCTCCACCAGCGGGGCGAGCGACAGCGCGGCCAAGAAGTCCGACACGTCGTCGACTTCCTCATCGTCAGGTTCAGGTACCTCAGGTTCGAGTGCGTCGTCCAGCACCTCTTCGACTTCGTCATCGACGTCGTCAAGCTCGACTACGTCGTCCTCCGGTTCCTGACCTCTCCGGACGTAGGAGTTCCTGCACGCGCTCCTGTGGATGACGCGCGACGCCTGCGGCCGCAGACGCCTAGCGTCGGCCTGTGAACTCCGCGCGACTTCTCGTCTACAGATTCCGGCGTCCGCTCGCTGCAGCGAGTGCGGCGCTTGCCGTGATGCTGCTCGCTTCGGCCCTTCGCCCTGCTTCGGCCGACCTGGTGGATGTGATCGTTGCCGCGAAGGACCTCCCACCGGGTGCCACGCTCAGCGCACAGGACCTCTCGGTCTCTGCCCTCCCCTCCGACTACCTCCCTCCCGGCGCCATCACGACTGCGGACACGGCAGTCGGACGGACGATCACGGGTGCGATCACCGCGGGCGAGCCCCTCACCCTGAGTCGACTGGTCAGTACGGGCCCACGAACCGATGGCCTCCACACGGTGCCGGTACGGCTTGCGGATGCCGAGGCGGTCGCGCTACTCGCCCCGGGCTCCGTCATCGACCTCGTCCTGGCTTCCGGGGACGGCGGTGCTCGGGTCGTCGCCGAGGGCGTCCAGGTGGTCACGGTCCCCCAGCGGGCCGTCTCGACGGGTCTCGGAGGGGCATCGCGCACCGCGGGTAGTCTCATCGTCGTTGCGACGGACCGCCGCACGGCAGTCACGCTCGCGGCCGCGGGCACGCAGTCCGGCCTCGGGGTCGTCCTGCGCTGACGTGGCAACACCACCGGGAGGAATGCGCGCATGATCAAGGGATTCAAGGAGTTCGTCTTCCGCGGCAATGTCATCGACCTCGCGGTCGCTGTAGCCGTCGGCACGGCGCTCGCCGCTCTCGTCGCGGCCGTCACGCAGGCGTTGATCGAGCCCATCGTGGGCTGGATCCTCAGCCTCATCGGCGGATCCGATGGCATCGGCGGCACCATCACCCTGTCGCAGGGCTACGAGCTCAACTTCGCGCTTCTCATCGGCGCAGTGATCACCTTCTTCGTCACGCTCGCGGCGCTCTACCTCTTCTTCGTTGCGCCGATGAACAAGTACCGCGCCCTCACGGGACAGGGCGGAGTGGACACGCGCACGGCCGACGTGAAGCTGCTCGAGGAGATCCGCGACCTGCTTCAGCAGCAGGCCGACGGACAGCAGGCAGGCGGAGCGAAGTCCACCGGCTGAGATTCACCCGTGATGGGGCGGCCGCTGCTCCAGGTAGTGGCGGTCGTCGTACGGATCGACGCCCTCGTCGCTCGTGATGTCGGGCAGGAGGCCGCTCGATGACGCTCGCGTCCTCGTCGCGCCGGCATCCTCCAGGGCATCAGCGATCCCCCGGCCCAGCACCTCGATGTCCGCCTGATCGATCACGAAGGGCGGGGAGACCTGGAGCGCTCCCGAGGCGAGGTTGCGCGTGAGCACGCCGCGGTCGCGCAGGCCCGAGAGCACCCGTGCGGGCACGCCCGCCAACTTGGCCTCCGCGGAGTAGTCCACGGCAGCGAGCAACCCGACACCCGCACGCACCTCGCTGACAACGTCATAGGCCCCGAGAGGGAGCAACGCCGCCGCCAGCTGATGCTGCAATCCATCGACGCGAGCCACGAGGGCTTCGCCCTCGAGGATGTCGAGGTTGGCGAGCGCGACGGCGCATGCGGTGGCGTGCGCGGAGTAGGTATAGCCGTGTCGCCACATCACCGGTGCGGCACCGGACGTCCAAAAGGGTGCGGCCACGTGATCCGCCACCAGCACGGCTCCCAGGGGGATGTAGCCCGAGGTGATGCCCTTGGCCGTGAGCATGACATCGGGATCGAGGGCCCATCGCTCACTGGCGAACATCGCGCCTGCGCGGCCGTAGCCGCTGATGACCTCGTCAGCCACGAAGAGGACCCCGTGCCTGCGACAGATCTCGCGCACGCGGGCGAGGTAGTCGGCGGGTGGCGCATAGACGCCCCCGGCGCCGATGATCGGCTCGCAGAAGAACGCCGCGATGTCATCACGCTCGCCGAGCAACGACTCGAGCGCATCCGCGTCATCCCAGGGCACCTGGACCACCGCAGGGTCGAGCTCTCCGTGACCTGTCTTGTTGGCCTCGATACCTGCAAGGCTGGTCCCCGCGAGGTGCATGCCGTGATACGCGTGCTCGCGCGTGACGATCACGCTGCGGTCTGGCTGACCCTCCTCGGCCCAGTAGCGGCGGACAAGTTTCACCGCCGTGTCGACCGAGTCGCTCCCGCCGCTCGTCAGGAAGACCCGGGCATCGTCCATGGGAGCCATGTCCGCGAGCCGCTCCGCGAGGTCGAGTGCAGGCCGCGTCGCGAGGTCACCGAAAGCCGAGTAGGAGGCAAGACGCCGCATCTGAGCGCCCGCAGCATCAGCGAGCGCGGCACGTCCGTGCCCGACGTTGCAGTACCACAGGCCGGCGGACGCATCGAGGTAGCGGCGCCCCTGCTCATCGAAGACATGGGCCCCCTGGCCTCGATCGATGACCAGCTCCCCCGTCGCAGCGACCGCGGCCATGTCGGCGAAGGGATGCCACAGGCGCGTGCCCGGCTCCTGAGCGGCTCTCGCGTCGTCCACGGGCGCAGGCTAGCGTGACGTCCATGCGCATCGTCCTCCTCGGAGCCACCGGCTACACCGGTCGCCTCACGGCAGAGGCGATGGTGCGTGCCGGCCTCGCACCGGTCCTGGCCGGCCGGCGCCATGACGCTGTCGCTCGTCTCGCGGACCGCCTCGCTCCCCTCGCGCCGCGTCCGTCATTGGAGCCCGGCATCGCGGTCGCCGACGCGGGCGATCCCGCATCGGTGAGACGCCTCATCGAGTCCTCCACTGACGTCCTGGTGTCCACCGTGGGGCCCTTCGTCGAATGGGGCGACGCCGCGGTCGACGCGGCCGTCGACGCGGGCGCGGCCTACCTCGACTCGACCGGCGAGCCGCCCTTCATCCGACGCGTCTTCGAGCACTACGGCCCGCGCGCTGCCGCCACGGGCGCCCGCCTCATTACCGCGTTCGGCTACGACTACGTGCCCGGCAACCTCGCGGGGGCACTCGCTGCGCGCCGCTGCCGGCGCGCAGGGCGTCCCGCGACACGTCTCGACATCGGCTACTTCATCGAGGGATCGTTCGGCATCAGCTCGGGGACCCGCGCGAGCGCTGCAGGCGTGCTCCTCGCGCCGAGTTACGCGCGACGCGGCGGCGCACTCGTCGAGCGTCGTTCCTCAGGCGGTCGCACACGCGCGTTCGATCTCGGGCGAGGAAGAACATGGAAGGGCCTTCCTGTGGCGGGATCCGAGCACCTGGCCCTCCCTCTCTCTGATCCCGATGTGGCCGATATCGAGGTGTGGCTCGGCTGGGCCGGGAAGTGGACCCCTGCCGCGGCGTATGCCGGCACCGCACTGGGCGCGGTGGCTGCCGTGCCCGGCGCCGGCGATCGCGCGATGCGCGCCCTGCGCCAGCGGCTCGGGCGCACCACCGGCGAGGGTCCCGATGCGGCGAGTCGCGCTGCCGCGCGCACGGTGGTGCAGGCCGAAGCGTTCGACGCAGTGGGGCGAGCGCTCACGACGGTGCGACTCGAGGGCCCCTCGCCCTACGACCTGACCGCCGAACTGCTCGCGTGGGGGGCCGCCATGTCCGCCACGCATGCCGTCGCCCCCGGGGCTCACGGACCCGTGGATGCCTTCGGGCTCGACGCACTCGAACGCGGCTGCGCCGACATGGGACTCATCGCGGTCGCCTAATGCTTGCGGCGACGATGTGCTGACGATGACGATGTACTGGCGATGACGATCGAGGTCGAGCTCACCGAGCACGCATGGCGCGAGCGCGCGGTCGCGCACGCCGCGCGCGTGGCACCGTGGATCGAACCCCGGCTGGAGCGCCGGCGTCGCGGGCTGACCCACCCCGTCGATGACTTCCTCTTCGACTACTACGCCTGGCGTCCCGGTCAGCTCGCCCGATGGCATCCGGGTGCCGGCCTGCTGCTCACCGGTGACGTCACCGAGTTCCGCGGCCTACGCGGCTATCGCGTCGATGACGCCGGTGCTCGGGTGGACGCCGCGACCGTGCCCGTCGACATCCTGCGGACGACCCTGCGGCTGCTCGAGGCGACCGAGACGCGCGCACCCTCCTTCGGCTGCTTCGGCCGCCACGAGTGGGCCATGGTCTATCGCCAGTCACCCGACGAGATACGCCACTCGGCGTGGCCCCTCCGGCTGCCGACAGCGGATATCGCCGCGGTCGTTGAGTCGACTCCCCTGCGCTGCACGCACTTCGACGCGTTTCGCTTCTACACGTCGCAGGCGCGTCCACTCAATGTCGTGCAGCCCACACGTGAGACCCAGTCCGACTTGGAGCAGCCGGGCTGCCTGCACGCCACGATGGATCTCTACAAGTGGTGCTTCCGTGCCTACCCCGCGATCGGCTCCGATCTCACCGCGGACTGCTTCGCCCTCGCGCGTGAGGTCCGGGCCGTGGACATGCGCGCTTCGCCGTACGACTTCCAGGAGCTGGGCTACGCGCCGATCGCGATCGAGACCGCCGAGGGACGAGCGGAGTACGTCGAGCATCAGCGCGACTTCGCCGCACGCGGTGAAGTCTTGCGCCGTCGCCTCATAGAGGACATGCGCACCGGGCTGGACGCCGCACGGGGAGCGGTGCTGGGCAACGGAGTGCCGGCGTGACGAGCCAGGCAGGCGTAGCGCTGCTGCGCCTTGCCGCATTCGGGGTCGCGGCCGTGCTCGTCGGCGTTGTCCTCGCCGTCTTCACCACGGGAGCATCCACGCCCGATGAGACCACCGGTATCGCGACCCTGCAGACGGCCGTGTTCTTCTTCGGGCCCATCGCCGCGATCGCGACGCTCGCCTTCATCGTCGTCCTCGCCCTCACGCGCCCCGCGTCGCTCGCCCTGCGGCGCAGGGTCGCCCGCGTCGTCGCGGTGGCCTACGCCGTGATCGCCGCAGGCCTCGCAGTCCTGCTGTCATCCACATGGTGGGGCCTGCTCGGCGGCATCGCCTCGGCCATCGCCGCGGCACTCGCCTGGTGGCTTCTCGGCCGACCGGACTCCCCCGGCGTCCCAGGGCCTGCCGCCTAAGACTTCGGGTAGGGCACGCCCGCTGCGTCGAACTCCGCAAGGATCTCGTCGTAACGCGCATCGATACGGGCCGCGGTCGCGTCGTCGTAGTCGCGCCTCCACCTACCGATGTGCGCCTGCTGGGGCAGGACGTTCGCGTCGAACCATTGCGTCAGGCGTCGGTCCGGCCCGACGCCGATCCCCTCGAGCAGGCCGGCAAGGGTGGCTTCGCGATCCGTCACGGTCAGCTCGTGCAGGTCCACGCGCAGGAAGCGCCCCGGAGGGCATGCCTTCTCAGCTCGGTAGGCGTCGATCATGCGCTCTCGCCACTCCTCGAGCGCCGCGAAGACGTCCGTCGGCCCGAAGGGCTTGGAAACGAAGGACGCGGCGACATCGCGGCCATCGCGCATCATGTGAACGACGACGCCATCAGGGAAGAGCGCAAGCACGCGGTCGGCTGCCCGGGCATTAGCCGGGGTCGTGTCGACCCATCGGGCCTTGCCCTCCCCTCGGGCCTGGGCATCGGCCCACTTCCCGGAGGAGACGACCGACTCCGCGAAGTGGCGCGAGGCGCGCGCAGGGTCCTCCGCAAAGGTCGCGACGTACTCCTCGCATGCCGCACGCATCCCTTGCTCGTCGAGCCGGCGAAAGAGACCGGAGCGCGCGCCCGAGGGCTTGATGCGTACGTACCAGTGCTCCCAGAGTGCATCCACCACCTGCTGCGGTGTCACCAGGCCCGCATAGGCATCGGCCACTCCTCCGCGCGAGGCAATGAAGCGGAGTTCGCGAGGGTTGGTTGCGCGCAGGTCGTGATGTCGACCGAGCAGTCGCCCGGCGATCGTGGTGCCGCTGCGCCCAGTGCCGCCCACGAAGACGGGCCTGTCGGGCACAAGCCGGTCAGTCATGGGCGCTCGCTCACTTGCGCTTGCGGTTGGCGCGCTCGGCACGGCGCCGCTCGGCACGGCTGGCGTTGGGATCGACCTCGATCTCCTCGCCGTCCGCCTGCAAGGTCTCGCGGGCCACTCCGCCTTCGGCCGAGGGAGCCGAGTATTCGAGGAGCTGAGGACGCGAGGGCCCCAGGCCCTTGGCCGTGATCTCGGGGGCCGCCTTGGCCGCCTTCGACGCGGTAGCCGCAGCCGCGATGGCCTGCAACGCAGCCGAAGCGGGAGCCTCGGTCACCACGGCGGCTGCCTGGGCTGCTTCCTCGCTCACCGCCGGCGGCGCCTGCACCTCGACGTGGAAGAGGTAGCCGACGGTCTCCTCCTTGATGGCTTCCATCATCGCGTTGAAGAGCTCGTATCCCTCGCGCTGGTACTCGATGAGGGGATCGCGCTGCGCCATCGCGCGCAGGCCGATGCCATCGCGCAGGTAGTCCATCTCGTAAAGGTGCTCGCGCCACTTGCGATCGAGCACGGAGAGGATGACGCGACGCTCGAGCTCTCGCGTGACCTCCTCGCCGAGTTCGGCCTCGCGCCGGTCGTAGGCGAGGTGGATGTCGTTGGTGAGCTCCTCAGTGAGGAACTCAGCCGACAGACCCGCGCGGCCCGAGCCTGACTGCTCGTCGAGCTCCTCGATGGTGACGCCCACGGGGTAGAGCTGCTTGAGCGCGGTCCAGAGCTGGTCGAGATCCCAGTCCTCGGGGTAGCCCTCGGCCGTGGCGGACGCGACGTAGCCTGCGACGACGTCGTCGAGGAAGCTGCGCACCTGCTCGTGGATGTCCGCGCCCTCGAGCACCTGCTTGCGCTCGTCGTAGATCACCAGGCGCTGGCGATTGAGGACGTCGTCGTACTTGAGGACGTCCTTGCGGATCTCGAAGTTCTGGGACTCCACGGACGTCTGCGCGGAGCGGATGGCATTGGTCACCATCTTCGCCTCGATCGGCACATCGTCCGGGACATTGAAGCGACGCAGGAAGGCATCGACCATCTCCGCCTTGAACAGGCGCATGAGGTCGTCTTCGAGGGACAGGTAGAAGCGGGTCTCACCGGGATCGCCCTGGCGACCCGATCGACCACGCAACTGGTTATCGATGCGACGCGACTCGTGCCGCTCGGTGCCCAGCACATAGAGACCACCCAGCGCGATGACCTCCTCGTGCTCCGCGGCGACCGATGCCTCGGCGGCTGCGATGGCCTCCGGCCACGCCTTCTCGTAAGCCTCGGGATCCTCCACCGGGTCAAGGCCCCGGCGCTCGAGTTCCTGCGCCGCACGAAACTCCGTATTGCCGCCGAGCATGATGTCGGTGCCGCGGCCCGCCATGTTGGTCGCGACGGTGACCGCGCCCTTGCGGCCCGCCTCGGCAATGATCGAGGCTTCCCGCTCGTGATTCTTGGCGTTGAGCACCTCATGGCGCACGCCGCGCTTCTTGAGCTCCTGGGAGATGGTCTCGCTCTTCTCGACGCTCGTCGTGCCGATGAGGACGGGCTGCCCGGCCTTGTTGCGCTCCTCGATGTCATCGATGACGGCGGCGTACTTCGCGGCCTCGGTGCGATAGACGAGATCGGGCTCGTCGAGTCGGACCATGGGCCGGTTCGTCGGGATGGGCACGACGCCGAGCTTGTAGATCTGATGGAACTCGTTGGCCTCCGTCATGGCCGTGCCGGTCATGCCGGAGAGCTTGTCGTAGAGGCGGAAGTAGTTCTGGAGCGTAATCGTGGCGAGCGTCTGGTTCTCCGCCTTGATCTCCACGCCCTCCTTGGCCTCGATCGCCTGGTGCAGGCCCTCGTTGTAGCGACGACCCTTGAGCAGGCGGCCCGTGTGCTCGTCGACGATGAGGATCTCCCCGTCGAGGATGACGTAGTCGCGATCGCGCTTGAAAAGCTCCTTCGCCCGGACCGCGTTGTTGAGGAAGCCCACCAGGGGGGTGTTGACCGTGTCGTAGAGGTTGTCGATCCCGAGCTGGTCCTCGACCTTGTCGATCGCGGCCTCGAGCACGCCGATCGTCTTCTTCTTCTCGTCCACCTCGTAGTCCTCGTCGCGCTTGAGGAGGGTGGCGATGCGGGCGAACTCCGAGTACCACTTAGTCGGCTGGTCGGCGGGGCCGCTGATGATGAGCGGCGTGCGGGCCTCGTCGACGAGGATGGAGTCGACCTCGTCGACGACGGCGAAGTTGTGCCCGCGCTGGACCATCTCCGCGGTCGACCACGCCATGTTGTCGCGCAGGTAGTCGAAGCCAAACTCGTTGTTGGTGCCATACGTGATGTCCGCGGCGTACGCCTCGCGCCGCTCAGCCGGGGTCATGTGGGCGAGGATCACGCCGACCTTGAGACCGAGGAATCGATGCACGCGGCCCATCCACTCGGCGTCGCGCTCGGCGAGGTAGTCGTTGACCGTCACGACGTGGACGCCCTTGCCCGTGAGCGCGTTGAGATAGGAAGGGAGCGTGGCGACGAGGGTCTTGCCTTCGCCGGTGCGCATCTCGGCGATATTGCCAAGGTGGAGCGCTCCGCCGCCCATGAGCTGGACGTCGTAGTGACGCTGGCCGAGGGTCCGGCGGGCGGCCTCACGCACCGTGGCGAAGGCCTCGGGCAGGAGGTCGTCGAGCGTCTCGCCATTGTCGAGGCGGGTCCGGTACTCCGCCGTGAGTCCGCGCAGCTCCTCGTCGGTCATGGCCACGAAGTCGTCCTCGATGGCGTTGACCTGACGGGCGATGCTCTCGAGGGTGCGCAGGGTCTTGCCCTCGCCGGCGCGCAGAATCTTGTCCAGGATGCCCACCTGGTCATCCTAGACAGTGCGCTCTCCCCCCGTCGGGCCCGGCGGCCTAGCCCGGCCCGGCCGTCGCCGAGGCCCCGGCAGGCGAATCCTCACGGTCGATCCGCACCAGACCCCATCGCGCGGCACGCACGACCGCCTCGGTGCGTGATCGCACCTGGAGCTTCTCGTAGAGCCGCCGCACGTGATTCTTGACCGTGTTGTCACTGATGACGAGCGCGTCGGCGATCTCGCGATTAGTGCTCCCCGCGCACAGCAGGGCGAGCACCTGGGACTCACGCCGCGTGAGCGACGGCGGGCGCGCGCCTGTGCCGTCCGCCCGCGCGCCGGCGTTCACGACGGTTCGTCCTTCGGCGACGGCACGCGCTGCCTGTACGAGTGCTGCCTCGTCGACATCGCGGTCCACCGCACCTCGGGCACCCGCGGACACGAGCGCGCCGAGCGCATCCGGGGTCGCGGATGTCACGAGGACGAGGACGGGGATGCCGTCGAGGTCGCCAAACATGCGCGCAAGGACTTCGGGACTCGCGGCCGCAGGGAGCTCCCACACCGCGACGCGAGGCTTGGCCCCCGGCTCGTCTGCATCGTCCATGACGTGCCACCCGGCGTCCTCCAGGATCGCCACCAGCCCGCGGCGCACGACAGGTGTCTTCGCCAGGACGAGGGCGGTGAGCGCATGCGCCCGGGAGGCCGACACGTCACCAGTGTGGTGCAGCCGGCGAGCCCCGCGTACGGGAGGTCGCGGCAATGGCCGCGGCCCGGACCGCGCCGACTCCGGCCTCCCCCAGCGCGCGAGCAGCCTCCGCAAGCGTCGCCCCGGTCGTGATGATGTCGTCGACGATGACCACGGGGCAGCCTGGAGGCTCCACGCACGCGAGAGCCCCCGTGAGGTTGGCCTGGCGCTCGCTCGCGGTGAGCCCCGCCTGGTCACGTGGCTGCCGCGCGAGCCGCAGTCCGCGCACGAGGCGAAGACCCGCATCGGTCTCGCACTGCTCGATCGCCTGGCGCACCACGCGCTCCCACGCATCCTCACCTCGACGTCGCCTCGCAGCGGATGAGGCAGGAATCGGCACGATGGCACATTCCGCGATCGACGCACCGTCAGTTTCCACAGCCGCTACCGCCGCTGCGATCGCGCGTGCGAGAGCACGGGCAAGGTGCGCGGAGACGTCACGTCGGCCACGCTCCTTCCACGCGGTCATCACCGAGCGCGTGGTGTCGTCGTAGCCAGCGACCACGTGCGCGGGCACCCAACGCAGTGGCGTCGGGGACGGCCGATGCAGTCGTGGAGCGCCATCCAGGGATCGCTCGCACTCGACACACACCGCAGCCCCGGGACGACCGCATCCCGCGCAGGCACTCGGAGCGCCCAGCGCCACGATGTCGGCGAGCGCAGCCGATGCTTGCCGCCAGAGCGCCGATGCGCATCCGAGGAGTGGAGCATTCGAGGATGCGACGCCTGTGTCGCGTGTGACAGTCATGCCCCATGGGCTCATCTCCGACCAGCCACGTCCAGGGCGGACGCCACCCCGGTGGACATGTGCCCCATCCCGCGCCGGTGCGTGATCACCCGGATAAGGGGTAGGCTGGCCCCACGCCCGCCGGACCAACGAAGCCTCGTGCCGTCCGCCGGCCCTTCCACTCTTCACGAGGTGCACTTCCATGTCCGATTCCACAACACCCGACTACAAGGTCGCCGACCTCTCGCTGGCCGCGTTCGGCCGCGACGAGATCCGGCTCGCCGAACACGAGATGCCGGGCCTCATGGCCATGCGTGCCGAGTTCGGCCCGAAGCAGCCGCTGAAGGGTGCCCGCATCACGGGCTCGCTTCACATGACTGTCCAGACCGCAGTGCTCATCGAGACCCTCGTCGCGCTCGGCGCCGAGGTGCGTTGGGCCTCCTGCAAAATCTTCTCAACCCAGGACCACGCGGCCGCGGCTGTCGTCGTCGGGCCCGCCGGCACTCCCGACAACCCGCGCGGCGTACCCGTCTACGCCTGGAAGGGCGAGACGCTCGACGAGTACTGGTGGTGCACCGAGAAGGTGCTGCTGTGGCCGGACGGCGGTGGCCCCAACATGATCCTCGACGATGGAGGCGACGCGACGCTCCTGGTCCACAAGGGCACGGAGTTCGAGGCCGCAGGGGTCGTGCCGAGCACGGACCCGACCGATTCGGAGGAGTACGCCGTCATCCTCGAGGTGCTGCGCCGCTCGCTCACCGAGGATCCGCAGCGCTGGACCCGCATCGGCGCCGGCATCCGCGGCGTGACCGAGGAGACCACCACCGGCGTGCACCGTCTCTACGAGATGCAGAGAGAAGGTCGCCTGCTCTTCCCGGCGATCAACGTCAACGACTCGGTCACCAAGTCGAAGTTCGACAACAAGTACGGCTGCCGCCACTCGCTCGTCGACGGCATCAACCGGGCGACCGACGTGCTCATCGGCGGCAAGGTCGCGGTCGTCTGCGGCTACGGCGACGTGGGCAAGGGCAGCGCGGACTCACTCCGAGGCCAGGGCGCCCGCGTCATCGTCACCGAGATCGATCCCATCTGCGCCCTGCAGGCGGCCATGGACGGCTACCAGGTCGCGACCATCGAGGACGTCGTCGACACCGCCGACATCTTCATCACGGCGACCGGCTGCAAGGACGTCATCACGGCCGACCACATGGCACGGATGAAGCATCAGGCGATCGTGGGCAATATCGGCCACTTCGACAA
Organism: uncultured Actinomyces sp.; assembly: GCA_964476205.1. Classification (GTDB taxonomy): domain Bacteria; phylum Actinomycetota; class Actinomycetes; order S36-B12; family S36-B12; genus Mxb001. The sequence goes on from CAYYZU010000026.1 coordinate 14,212, forward strand.
TGAGATCGACATGGCCGGCCTGGCCCAGATCCCCGGCGTCGTGCGCCGCACGATCAAGCCCCAGGTCGACGAGTGGGCGTTCGCCGACGGCCACTCAGTCATCGTGCTATCCGAAGGCCGCCTGCTCAACCTCGGCAACGCGACCGGCCACCCGTCGTTCGTGATGTCGAACTCCTTCACCAACCAGGTGCTGGCCCAGATCGAGCTGTTCACCAAGCTCGACGAGTACCCGCTGGGCGTCTACACGCTGC
>CAYYZU010000027.1:0-14404 GCA_964476205.1 uncultured Actinomyces sp.
CTCGGTGGCGAGCCCGGCCGAGGCTTCTACCAGATGATGGATGGCGTCGAGGTGGGCCGCGTCAACGTCGCTGCGCGCGCATGTGGGCTCGCCCGCCGCGCGTTTGAGCTCGGTGTCGACTACGCCCAGCAGCGGGTGACCTTCGGCAAGCCCATCGCCGAGCACCAGGCCGTGGCCTTCCGTCTCGCCGACATGGGCACCAAGGTCGAGGCCGCCCACCAGATGATGGTGATGGCTGCGCGCAAGAAGGACTCAGGGGAGCGCAATGACCTCGAGTCAGGGATGGCCAAGCTCCTTGCCAGCGAGTACTGCAAGGAGGTCGTCGAGGACTCCTTCCGCATCCACGGTGGCTACGGATACTCGAAGGAGTACGAGATCGAGCGCCTCTACCGCGAGGCCCCGATGCTCATGATCGGCGAGGGCACGGCAGACATCCAGAAGATGATCATCGCCCGGCGCCTGCTCGAGGATTACGCCTCACGCGGCTGAGGCGCGCTGGCCGATGCGCCGAATGACCCAGTCGATGCCCCAGAGGATGAGGCAGAGCACGATCGCGAAGACGACGACTCCCAGCACGTTGGTGAGCACCGTGCCATAGCCGTAGGTCGCGACATCCAGGAAGCCGTACGGGTATGCCCCCATGAACGCCCCGCGGATGAGCGCGAAGGCCAGCCAGATGATGGGCAGGATCAGCGATGCTCCGATGACGCGCCAGGAAATCCAGCCTCGCGGCCCGACGAAGAGCCAGACGAGGACGGACACGAGCGGCGTGAGGATGTGATCGAAGAGGTTGCTCACCACTTCGAGCCCCTGGAGCTTCGCGCTTCCCGCGAGCACGACGTTGTAGATGATGCCGGTCACCGTGATCATGAGAATGCTGTCGAGGCGCAGGACACGGAAGACGAAGGAATCCCTGTCGGGACGACGGAAGAGCATGATCGAAACGATCGCGACGAGGATGTTGGACCAGATCGTGAAATACGTGAAGTAGTCGAAGACCCGGCCCAGGACCCCCTGGTCCGGGTTCCCCAGCATCGTGGGGTTGGTGTTCAGGCTCGGGTACGTGCCGAGGACGGTGAGTACGAAGCCGACCGTGAGTCCGGTGAGCGCGATGACGGCATTGATGCCGAAGAGAATTCGCCTGCCGGTCATCTTCGGCTGGTTCGCTGCCTGAGTCGACGTCTGGCTCATGGGCGGCCAGGGTACGCCGACGAGGGGGCGCCGGGGCTCGTTCGGTGTATCCCGACAGGGTCGGCGCCGCCGACCCGCTGGGCCAGGGCGCGCCTACGCTGGCGTGATGGAGCCCAGCCGCGACAGCCGTCCGGGGATCCGCGAGATCTTCCTCGACATCGCCGCCTCCTGCGATCGACTGGCGGCGCCCATCTATGCCGACCTCTCGCGGTGCGTTGCGGAGTGGTCGGATGTTGAGCCCCTGAGATCCCTCCTCGCGCCCTACGCAGGGGCTCGCGTGGGGGACATGATCCCCCTGCGTCTCCTCTCGGCAGTCCATCGACTGGCGCTCGCGCGGCAGGCACCCGAGGTGGCGCTCTACCTTCCGACCACGGGTGGGGTGGCTCCTCGGGACGACGGTGATCGAGAGCGGTTGCGTCGTGCTTTCCTCGCGACAGTCGACGGGCATCGCGACGTCATCGCGACCGCGCTGGCGCGCGTGCCGCAGACCAACGAGGTCGGTCGTACCCGCGGCCTCGCTGCGCTTCTGCGTCGCGTGCACAGGGAGTTCGGACTCCCGGTGCGACTCCATGAGATCGGGTGCTCAGCGGGCCTCTCGCTGAGAGTCGATGGTCTCGTCGACCAGGGGGTCGTCCCCGCTGACCATGCAGAGTGGGGAGTTCTGCCCGAGATCACGGAGCGCATGGGCTGTGACCTCGCGCCCGTGGACGCGACGAGCACAGAGGGCCGGCTGTTGCTCACGTCTTTCATCTGGCCCGATCACCTCGAGCGCTTCGAACGGTTGCGTCAGGCACTGGAAGTCTCCGGTGGGATCGACGTCTCGCTCGTCTCCGCCGACGCGCTGGACTATGTGCGCGGACTTGAGTTGCGGCAGGGGTCGACACTGGTGGTCTGGCACTCGGCGATGTGGCTCTACCTCCCTCGGGAGACGCGCGAGGAGATCTGCGCAGCCCTCGACGGCCTGGGAAGCCAGGCAACGCGGGATAGCCCGCTCGTGCACGTCAGCCTGGAGCCGGTGTCGGACCATCGCGACGCGCAGCACCGCTTCACGCTTGCGATGACGACCTGGCCGGGCATCGACGGACTTCCTCCGGGAGTGGAGGTCCCCTGGGGCACCACGCCACCGGGAGGGTCTCCGGTCACATGGAGCGTGCCGTGCGCGGGTGGCATCGTGCGCGACGGTGGAGGCCGCATCCTGCTCGTGCGTCGCGGGCGGGAACCTGCCCGGGGCATGTGGTCCATCCCCGGCGGTCGAATCGAGGGTGATGAACCATGGGACGGCGCCGCCGCGCGCGAGGTGCGCGAGGAGACCGGTATCCGCGTTGCCGATGCGAGGTACGTCGGCATGATCGAGCGTGACAGCGGTTCAGGGTCGACGTACGTCATTGCCGACTTCGCCTTCACGGGCGAGGGAGAGCCGCGTGCAGCGGATGATGCCGATGACGCGCGCTGGTACGACGCGGCGGAGATCCCCGGACTCGACACGTCACCGGGCCTGGTCGAGGCCTTGCGCGGGTGGGGTTACCTCCCCGCGCGGTGACTACTCGCCCTGGGCGGGAGTGCCACCGCGCTTGGTGCGGCGGCGACGGCGCGGCTTGGCGGAACCCTCGGTGGCCCCCTCCGCGGATCCTGTGGATCCGGATGAGGACGACCGGCTGGAGCGCTCGCGACCGGAATCCCGACCCGAGTCCCGACTCGATCCACGGCTCGAGCCGCGCGATGGGGATCCTGAGGAGCTGCTGCGCGGACGTGTGGCGGCGGGCTTGCGCTTGCCGGTCTCGCCGAGGTCCTCGACCTCCTCGGCTGAGAGCCCGGCGCGGGTCTGCTTGTCCTTGGACAGGCGACCGGTGACGTCTCGTGAGATGCCCAGCCCCGTGTAGACGTGATCCGAAGTGGAGTAGGTCTCGAGCGGATCCTTGAAGGGCAGCCCGAGGATCTTGTCGATCATCTGCCAGCGGGCGATGTCCTCCCAGTCGACGAACGTGACCGCGACACCGCTGGCTCCCGCGCGACCGGTGCGCCCGATGCGATGGAGGTAGGTCTTCTCGTCATCAGGGCACTCATAGTTGATCACGTGGGTCACGCCGTCCACGTCGATGCCGCGTGCGGCGACATCGGTGGCCACGAGCACGTCGACCTTGCCGTTGCGGAAGGCGCGCAGTGCCTGCTCGCGTGCTCCCTGGCCGAGATCGCCGTGGACGGATCCGACCGCGAAGCCGCGCTCAGTCAGTTCGTCGGCGATCTTCTGGGCCTTGCGCTTGGTGCGTGTGAAGATCATCGTGAGGCCGCGGCCATCGGCTTGAAGGACGCGGGCGAGCAGTTCAACCTTGTCCATGGGGTGGGCGCGCCACACGTGCTGCTCGATGGCATCCACCGTGGCGCGATCGTCGCCGGGGTCCGCGGCGCGGATATGGGTCGGCTGCGTCATATAGCGCCGCGCGAGGGCCACGATCTGGCCGGGCATCGTGGCCGAGAAGAGCATCGTCTGCCGTTGGGCGGGAAGCTCGGCCACGATGCGCTCAACGTCGGGGAGGAAGCCCATGTCGAGCATCTCGTCGGCCTCGTCGAGGACGAGGACACGCACGCGTGACAGGTCGAGTGAGCGTCGTTGCACCAGGTCGATGAGGCGACCCGGCGTGCCGACGACGACCTCAACACCCGTGGCAAGTGCCTCGACCTGCGGTTCGTAGGAGCGGCCACCGTAGACGCTGAGCACGCGAGCACCCTGTTGGGCACCGGCCTGCTCGAGATCACCGGCCACCTGCACGCACAGTTCGCGGGTGGGAACGACGACGAGTGCCTGAGGCGCCGCCCCCGGGGTGTCGTCGCGGTCGACGCGCTGGAGGAGAGGAATGCCGAATCCGAGGGTCTTTCCCGTGCCGGTCTTGGCCTGGCCGATGAGATCCCGGCCCTCGAGGGCGAGAGGCAGCGTCATGGCCTGGATGGGGAACGCGCGCTCGATGCCTGCAGCGGCAAGTGAAGCGACGATCTCCGGAGAGGCACCCAGTTCAGCGAAGGTCGGCGCCACGGGAGGCGCTTCGATCTCAGTGCTGTCGGTGGGGGCTGAGTCAGTCAGGGTTGAGTCAGCCAGGGTTGAGTCAGTCAGGGTTGAATCAGTCATGCAGGTGCTCCATTGCGATCCGCGGGCACCGCACCCGATACGCATCGGGGGCGCCACACACGGGGGCGGATGGGGCTCACGCCCCTCGGGGCCCGGCCGGGCGCCCGCATCGCTCACGCGATGACCTCATGGTACCCCTCGGGCACTAGCCTTCACCCATGGCATCGATCGATGGTGACGCGCTCGCCACGGACGATGCCTACCGCGCAGCCGTCGTGGATCTCCTCGGGGTGCTGGCCTACGGAGAGCTCATGGCCTTCGAGCGGCTCGCTGCTGATGCAGCTCTGGCGCCGACGATCGACGATGAGGCACAGCTCGCCGGCATGGCGGCAGCGGAGTTCCGGCACTTCTCGCGGCTGCGCGATCGACTCGTGGAGATCGGCGCCGACCCCGCAGCGGCGATGCAGCCCTTCCGGGCGCCGCTTGAACGCTTCCACGAGATGACCGCGCCCAGCGATTGGCTCGAGGGCCTGGTCAAGGCATATGTCGGAGACGGCATCGGCGTCGACTTCTATCGCGAGATCGCGACCTACCTGGACCCGCAGACCCAGGCCCTCGTGCTGGAGGTGTGCGAGGACCTCGGTCAGTCTGCCTTCGTTGTCGATCGGGTGCGCGCCGCCATCGCGGCCGATCCCCGGGTCGAAGGGCGATTGGCGCTCTGGGCACGTCGTCTCGTGGGCGAAGCGCTCTCGCAGGCGCAGCACGTGGCCGCGGAACGCGAGGCACTCACAGCGCTGCTCATCGGAGAGGTGGGCGCGCACGAGGGCGGCATGGACCTCACGGCCATCGGCGCGATGCTGTCACGGCTGACCGACGAGCACTCGCGACGTATGCAGACTCTCGGCCTGTCGTCCTGACCGACTACTCGCTCAGGTGCCGAAGCCGACGCGGCGCGAGGTGGCCGGACTGATTTCGACGTAGGCAAGCCGATCGCCGGGCACGAGGATCTTGCGGCCCTTGTCGTCTTCCAGGCTGAGGATCCCGCCGTCGGCGATGGCCGCGCGCACGGCGGCGTCGACATCCTCGGGGGACTGGTCGGACTCGAGCACGATCTCGCGTGCGGTCTGCTGAACGCCGATCTTGATCTCCACGGATCCTCCTAGGTGCTCAGGCTTGGCACCCAGGCTAACCCGCGAGTCGATCTAGGCCGTCGGGGGGTGAGACAGCGGGAAGCCGCCGATGCCGCGCCAACCCAGTCCGGCGATGAGGTCGACGGCTGCCTCCCGGGCCATGCGCGGCTCCTCGCGGAGCCAGCGCCGTGCCGCGATCTGGGCCATGCCGAGCAGGCCGGAAGCGAGCAGCTCGGCCTGGGCGGCGGACAGGCCGGTGTCTTCCGCGATGACCCGCCCGAGCATGAGTGAGCACGCGTCGTCCGCGGCCTCGACCCGGTAGCGCACGGCCGGCTCATTGGTGAGGTCGCTTTCGAAGACAAGACGGTAGGCGCCGTCGGGATCGTCGACGAAGCCGAAGTAGGCCGCGATCGCTCCTCGGACCCGCTGCTTGTTGTCCGTCGTGGCCTCGAGCGCGGCGCGCAGCGTGTCGAGGAGCACCGCGATGCCGTCATCAAGCAGGGCGACGTAGAGATCGAGCTTGCCCGGGAAGTGCTGGTAGAGCACCGGCTTGCTCACGCCCGCGCGCTCGGCGATGTCGTCCATGGCGGCGGTGTGGTAGCCCTGGGCGACGAAGACCTCTCGGGCGGCGCGCAGCACCTGCGCGCGCCTCTCCTCACGGGGCAGCCGGGCCAGCCCGCCGGCGCGTGCGTCATCGGCCACGGTCACGGCGCCACTCTAGTCGTCGATGCGGCCCTAGTGGTCGAGCGTGCTTCGCCTGGCCTCCCGTGGTCCCATAGGCGGGTGATGATTCCCCCAGCTGAGCGTTGGGCCCTCGGGCCGGGCGAGGTCCATGTCCGCGAGACGGGGCAAGGGGTTGCGCACGTGGTCATGGTCCACGGACTCGGCGGGTCCGCGCTCAACTGGATTCCCCTGATGGAGCGACTCGGCGACGAGGCAGCCTCCCTGGCGATCGACCTGCCCGGCTTCGGTGCGTCTCCGCCGCCGCGCGATGGTGACTACTCCCCGCGCGGACATGCACGCACGGTCGCAGCAGCCATCGAAGAGTGGCGCCGTCGTCGTGACATCAAGGGGCCGGTGCATGTCATGGGCAACTCCATGGGAGGTGCCGTCGCCGTGCAGCTTGCCGCGTATCGACCCGACCTCGTCTCGTCGCTCGCTCTCATCTCGCCTGCGCTCCCCTCTGTGCGTCTCGGTCGCGGCAATGCGCACCTCCCGGTGGTGGCGATACCCGGTGTCGGTGAGTCACTCGTGCGCCGTTACGCCGCGGTGCCGGTCGAGCAGCGCGTGCAGGCAACGCTTGATGCATGCACGACAGAGCCCTCACGCGTGCCGATCGAACTCCGGGAGGCACTCGTGCAGGAAACGGCGCAACGCGACGCACTGCCCTATGCCACTGATGCCTTCCTCCGATCGCTTCGAGGATTGCTGGCGACCTATGCCGATCGGGGACCGCGCCGCCCTTGGCGGCTCGCGCGCCAGATTCACCGGCCCGTGCTGGCCGTCTACGGCGAGGACGACATCCTCGTCGATCCACGAGGTGCGGCCCGCGCGGCTCGGGAGTTCCCCGATGCGGAAGTGACGCTCCTTGACGACTGTGGCCACGTGGCACAGATGGAGCATCCCGATGTCGTGGCCGACCTGTGGGTCGAGCGATTCACCCGCGTGTCTTCTCGCATTTAGCGGACAGGTCAACCCCGCGTCCCTACCCTCCCCGCAAGGGGCAGGCCCCCGGTGGTCCTGCCGACCTCGAGGAGGTTCAGTGGACAAAGACATGTCCGTGTCCGGCGTGAAGTACACCCACGCTGGAGCGGAGTACTTCGAAAAGCGAGGACTCAAGCGTTACGCCGGTGCAGGCGCGCTGTGGGGCCTCGGCGTCGCGGCGGTCATCTCAGGTGACTTCTCCGGCTGGAACTTCGGCATCGGCAACGCCGGTTGGGGCGGCATGCTCATCGCCACTCTGGTCATTGGCCTGATGTACGTCCTGATGATCTACAGCATCGCGGAGATGAGTGCGGCCATGCCGCACACGGGTGGGGCGTACTCGTTCGCTCGTTCGGCTATGGGTCCGTGGGGTGGCTTCATCACCGGTTTCGCCGAGACGGTCGAGTACGTCATCACCACGGCGGTCGTCGGCACCTTCGCGGCGCTCTACGCCGATGCCATCGTGGCGGAACTCTTCGACGTATCGCTGCCGATCCTGCTCTGGGTCATCATCATCTACGTGCTGTTCGTGGCGCTCAATGCCGCGGGAGCGGCCGCGTCGTTCCGCCTTGCCTTCATCATCGCGATCGTCTCGCTGGGCGTGCTCGCGATCTTCTTCATATCCGCGCTGTTCTCAGGCAAGTTCAGCGTCGACAACCTCTTCGATATCGCTCCCGAGGCAGGTGGGAGCACCTTCTTGCCGTACGGATTCCTCGGTATCTTCCTGGCCTTCCCCTTCGCTATCTGGTTCTTCCTCGGCATCGAGGAGCTCCCGCTGGCCGCGGAGGAGACGCACGACCCGGCGAAGGACATCCCGCGAGGGTCGATTGCCGGCATGTTCACGCTTCTGGCGACGGCGCTCCTGGTCCTGGTCCTCAATCCCGGAGTGCTCGGGGCGGCCACCATCTCGGAGAGCGGCGAGCCCATCCTCGACGGATTCCGCGCGATCTTCCCCAACAGCGACATCGCAGCCTTGCTGTCACTGATGGCGCTCGCGGGGCTCATCGCGTCGTTCCAGGGCATCATGTTCGCCGCGGGACGCAATGTGTATTCGCTCTCACGTGCGGGCTACTACCCGAAGTTCCTGTCGCTGACCGGCAAGCGCAAGACGCCCTACGTCGCCCTCATTGCCAGTGCGGTCGTCGGGATCGTCCTCATCTTCGGACTGGGTGCCATCGCCTACGGCAGCGAGGAGGCGCCGTACGTCAATGCGGCGAACGCCCTGCTCCTCATCGCCGTGTTCGGAGCGGTGATCGCCTACATCCTGCAGATGGTCGCGTTCCTCATCCTCAGGAGGAAGTTCCCGAATGTGTCGCGGCCCTACCGCAGCCCGGTCGGCATCGTCGGTGCTCTCATCGCCGGGATCATCGCGCTCGTCACGCTCATCCTCATGCCCTTCAACGAGGACTACCGATCCGTCGTGATCTGGGTCGGGATCGTCTACGTCGTCGGGCTGGTCCTCTTCGCGCTGTTCGGACGCACGCGGCTCGTGCTCTCGCCGGAGGAGGAGTACGCCGTCTCCGGGGGAGCCCACGGGCATCCCGAGACGGAGGGATACGACGTCGTCGAGACTCTGGAGGAGTCGGGCACCGAGGAGTTCTTCCCACCTAAGGATTGACCGCCGGACCCGCAGTAGTGTCCGGGGCGAGGAGTCGCACCTCGCCCCGGACACGTGCTGTCGGGAGCGTTGCTGGATTCGAGAGCTCGACCTGAGAGGTGGACATGGCTCGACCTTTGCCCTTGGACGTGGACACCCTTCGACGCGAAGTGGACGAGGGCCTCATCGACACGGTGGTCGTCGGCATCACCGACATGCAGGGTCGCATGCAGGGCAAGCGCATCCATGCGGACCACTTCGTCAACGACACGCTGGCCCACGGCACGGAGGGATGCAACTACCTCCTCGCCGTCGACATCGACATGAACACCGTCTCGGGATACGCGATGTCCTCATGGGATTCCGGCTACGGCGACATGGTGATGCGCCCTGATCTCTCCACCCTTCATCGGATTCCGTGGCAGGAGGGAGCCGTCGGCGTGCTCTGCGACGTGCTCTGGGAGGACGGCACGGATGTGGTCGCGTCGCCGCGGCAGGTGCTGCGCCGCCAGATCGATCGCCTCGCCGACGCCGGCATGGCGGCGTTCGTCGGCACCGAGTTGGAGTTCATCGTCTTCCTCGACAGCTACGAGGAGGCCTGGGAGGCCGGCTACCGCGACCTGACGCCGGCGAACCTCTACAACGTCGACTACTCCATCCTGGGCGGGGCGCGTGTCGAGCCACTGCTCCGCCGTATCCGACTGGGCATGTCTGGGGCCGGCCTCGAGGTCGAGAGCGCCAAGGGGGAGTGCAACCTCGGCCAGCACGAGATCGCGTTCAAGTACAACGAGGCGCTCATCACCTGCGATCGCCACACGATCTACAAGACGGGTGCCAAGGAGATCGCCGCTCAGGAAGACGTGTCCCTGACCTTCATGGCGAAGTACAACGAGCGCGAGGGCAACTCCTGCCACATCCACCTGTCGTTCCGCGGGCTCGACGGCACGATGGTGATGGCAGACGACTCGGCCGCCGACGGCATGACGGCGTTGGGCCGGTCGTTCATCGCCGGCCAACTGGCTCATCTCGAGGAGCTGACCCTGCTCTTCGCACCCCAGATCAACTCATACAAGCGCTACGTCGAGGGATCCTTCGCGCCCACGGCGATCAAATGGGGGCGCGACAATCGCACGTGCGCGCTGCGCCTCGTGGGCCATGGCCCGTCGCTGCGCCTCGAGAACCGCGTCCCGGGCGGCGACGTCAATCCCTATCTCGCCGTCGCCGGGATCATCGCGGCGGGACTCGACGGCATCGACCGTGGCCTCGAGCTCGAGCCGGCCTTCGAGGGCAATGCCTATGTCGCCGATGCTGCCCGCGTGCCCGACAATCTCGCGCGCGCGGTGCAGCTGTGGGAGGACTCGGAGTGGGTGCGGGAGACCTTCGGCGAGGAGGTCCAGGCCCACTACGCCAGGATGGGGCGCGTGGAACTCGAGGCATTCGGCAGGGCCGTGACCGACTGGGAGCGCTACCGGGGGTTCGAGCGACTGTGACCGCCGTCATCAGCCCCGTCACCGGGGCGCAGATCGCCGACGTCCCGCCGACCCCCGTGGAGGAGGTCGATGCCCTCATCGCGCGCGCCCACGCGGCGTTCCCTGCCTGGCGCGCGGTCTCCCCGGGTGATCGTGCGCGCCTCCTGCGCCGCTTCAGCCAGGTCGTCGATGACCACATCGAAGAGCTTGCCCAACTCGAGGTCTCCAACTCGGGCCACACCATCGGCAATGCGCGCTGGGAGGCGGGCAACGTCCGCGACGTCCTCGCGTACTACGCCGGCGCGCCGGAGCGGCTCTTCGGCCGCCAGATCCCCGTGGCCGGCGGCGTCGACATGACCTTCCACGAGCCCATCGGCGTCGTCGGCATCATCGTGCCCTGGAACTTCCCCATGCCGATCGCGGGCTGGGGCTTCGCGCCAGCGCTGGCAGCGGGCTGCACCGTCGTGCTCAAGCCGGCCGAGGTCACGCCACTCACGGCGATCCGTCTCGGAGAGCTCGCGCTCGAGGCAGGCATCCCCGAGGACGTCTTCACCGTCATCCCGGGCAAGGGGTCGGTCGTGGGCGAACGCTTCGTCACGCATCCGCTGGTGCGCAAGGTCGTCTTCACCGGCTCGACCGAGGTGGGCGAGCGGATCATGGCTGGCTGTGCCCCGCAGATCAAGCGCGTCACGCTCGAACTCGGCGGCAAGAGCGCCAATGTCGTCTTCGCCGATGCCGACCTCGAGCGCGCGGCCGCCACCGCGCCGTACGGCGTCTTCGACAATGCCGGGCAGGACTGCTGCGCGCGCTCGCGCATCCTGGTGGAGCGCTCGGTCTTCGATCGCTTCATGGGGTTGCTCGAGCCCGCGGTCGCCGGCGTGCGTGTGGAGGACCCCGCGCTCGACTCGTCAGAGATGGGCCCGCTCATCACGGCAGCGCATCGCGAGACGGTCGCGTCGTACGTCGACGACGCACAGGTGGCCTTCCGCGGCTCATGCCCCGAAGGGCCGGGCTGGTGGTTCCCGCCGACGGTGATCGTGCCGTCATCTGAATCCGACCGCGTGTACCGCGAGGAGATCTTCGGCCCGGTCGTCACCGTGATGCCCTTTGAGGACGAGGCGGATGCGATCCGCATGGCCAACGACTCGGACTTCGGCCTCTCCGGCTCCATCTGGAGCCGCGACATCGGCCGCGCCCTGCGGGTTTCCCGCGGAGTGGAGTCGGGCAACTTGTCCGTCAACTCGCACTCCTCCGTCCGCTACTGGACACCCTTCGGCGGCTTCAAGCGCTCGGGGCTGGGTCGCGAGCTCGGACCGGACGCACCCGAGGCATTCACCGAGACCAAGAACGTCTTCATCGCCACCGACTGAGAGGAATTCCATGTCTGATGTCGTCTGCCGTCGCCTCGTCGGCCGCACCGCGCTCATCACGGGAGGGGCCAGCGGCATCGGCTTTGCCTCGGCCCAGCGCCTCGCCAGCGAGGGTGCCCACGTCGTCATCGCGGACATGGACGAGAAGGCGGGCGAGGTGGCTGCCGCGCAGGTGGGCGGCACCTTCGTCAAGGTCAACGTGACCTCGCCCGAGGACAACGAGCGGATGTACAAGGTCGCTGTCGACACCTATGGGTCGATCGACGTCGCCTTCCACAACGCGGGTATCTCCCCGCCTGACGACGACTCGATCCTCGACACCGGTCTCGAGGCGTGGAAGCGAGTGCAGGACGTCAATCTCACGTCGGTCTATCTCGGGTGCAAGGCGGTACTGCCCTACATGCTCGAGCAGGGCCGCGGCTCCATCATCAACGTCGCGTCCTTCGTGGCCACCATGGGTGCGGCGACGTCGCAGATCTCCTACACCGCGTCCAAGGGCGGTGTGCTCTCCATGTCCCGCGAGCTGGGCGTGCAGTTTGCGCGCCAGGGCGTGCGCGTCAATGCGATCTCGCCCGGGCCGGTGAAGACGCCGCTGCTCATGGAGCTCTTCGCCAAGGACCCGGAGCGAGCTGCGCGCCGCTACGTCCACATCCCCTTCGGCCGCTTTGGCGAGCCGGAGGAGATCGCCGCGGCGGTGGCATTCCTTGCGTCAGACGACTCATCGTTCATCACGGCGTCGAACTTCCTGGTCGACGGCGGGATCTCCGGCGCCTACGTCACCCCGCTGTAGTGGCTCGCCGAGTGTGCACTTACGTGCGCCTCGATGGCCGATTTCATGCACGCAACTGCACACTCGGCGGCGTGGGTCCGTGGCTCAGCTGCGGCTGAAGGGGAGAACGTTCGTCAGCCAGGTGACCAGGCCGTTGGGGTTGCGTGATTGAGTCCACACCAGGCCGGGCCCGGTGATCTCGAGCACGATTCCCTCGCCGGACTTCAGCGACTTCATGACGCCGCCGGTCGTCTGCGCCTGCATGGCGATGTAGGCGTCGTAGGCGACGACATGGCCTGAGTCGACGACCAGTCGCTCACCTGCCTGCAGGGCATGCATGTCGAGTGCGCCGTAGGACGCGACGACCACCTTGCCGGCCCCGTCGAATCGCGAGACGAATCCGCCCTCGCCGCCGAAGAGGTTGTTGGCTCCACCCCACTTGGTGTCCATGGACAGGCTCTGCTCGTTGGCCAGCCAGGCGCCTCGCGTGACGGCGAGCGGTCGTTCGGGGGTCGACTCGATCACGGTGATGTCGCCGGGGAGGATCGCGGCAACGTCGACCCAGGCACCGTCGACCGAGCTGGTGTACGACGTGACGAAGAATGAGTTGCCGCCGAGCGCGCTGCGCCCGAGCGACTTGAGGAAGCCGCCCTCCATCTTGGCGTCCAGCGTCACCCCGTCGCTCATGGCGGCCATGGCCCCTGACTCGACCTTGACGTGTTCGCCCGCAGCCAGCGTGCAGCGCGCGAGGGCGAAGGACGGACCGTGGCGGACGTCGACCTGCATGTGGACTCCCGATGGCGAAGGAAGGCCTGCGAGACCCTCGGTGGATGGCTGCCTACGCGGAGGCTGCCGCAATCAGCGCGCCGAAGAGAGGCATTTCGGAATTCCGTCGCCCCGGATGCTCCGGGTGCCACTGCACTCCGAGCGCGAAGCGTGCCTCCGGCGCCTCGAGCGCTTCGATGAGCCCGTCGTCGGTCCAGCCCGTCGCCGTGAGCGAGCCGGGGTCCGCGATGCCCTGGTGATGGGAGGAGTTCGTGTCGATCCGAGTAGCGCCATAGATGTCCGCGATGCGTGATCCGTCCGCGAGCGTGACGGGGTGCTCGGTGAAGGTGCCGGGGCGCTCGCGATGGACGAGTCCGAAGCCCGCATCGGGAAGGTCCTGGATCAGTGAGCCACCGTGGGCGATCGCCATCACCTGCATGCCCCGGCAGATGCCGAGCAGCGGCAGGTCTCGCTCTCGTGCCGCACGGCACAGCAAAAGCTCGCTGGCGTCCCTCTCGACGCGCGGCGCATCCACCGTCGGATGCGGCTCGGCGCCGTAGTTCGCCGGCCCCACATCTGCGCCGCCGATGAGGATGAGCCCGTCCAGGCGATCGAGCACGTCGGCATCGGTCGAGTCCGGCGGGAGCAGGACAGCGCGGCCGCCCGCCTCGCGCACCGCGTCGACGTACCACTCATGGAGCAGCGCAGCCGGGACCTCCCAGGAGCCCCACCGGGCGGGCTCGACGTAGGTCGACAGGCCGATGACGGGACGTGGCATGGCCCCAGTCTGCCGTCCACGTCCCTGGGTGGCGCCTCATGCAGCGGTTTCGTGCCCCGATCGGCTCATCACCCGCCGCTCAACCAACGAGGGCCCGGGGGAGCGGACGAGACCCCGAGGCAGCATGATGGACGGGAAGATTCCGGGCCTCGCGGGCGTTGCACGCGGGGCCCGCCTCAGGAGGAAACGATGTCACTGCCGCCGCTCGTGGAACCCGCCGACAGCCTGTCTGCCGACGAGGTCCGGCGCTACAGCCGCCACCTCATCATCCCCGACGTCGGGATGACGGGGCAGAAGCGACTGAAGAACGCCCGCGTGCTGTGCGTCGGCGCGGGCGGCCTCGGCAGTCCCGCTCTGATGTACCTCGCGGCGGCGGGGGTCGGCACTCTGGGCATCGTGGAGTTCGACGTCGTCGACGAGTCCAATCTCCAGCGCCAGATCATCCACGGCCAGAGCGATGTCGGCCGGTCGAAGGCGGAGAGCGCCCGCGACTCCGTCAAGGAGATCAATCCCTACGTCGACGTCATCCTCCACGAGGAGCGCCTCGACTCCAGCAACGTCATGGACCTC
>CAYYZU010000028.1:0-14079 GCA_964476205.1 uncultured Actinomyces sp.
GCTGACAGATTGGGGGCGGGCAAGCAACCACTCCAGCACCCGCATGCCCCCCAGGGAAGGTCCGAGCATGAGGGCCCAGGAGGGGATGTCCAATGCCGCCATCACGCGGCGTTCGATCTCCACCATGTCGGCCACCGTGACGACGGGGAAGCGACTGCCCCAGGGGCGCCCATCGCCGGCCAGGCTGGCCGGTCCCGTCGTCCCCTGGCATCCACCGAGCACGTTCGCGCAGACAACGAACCACTCCGCCGTGTCGATGGGTGCGCCGGGGCCCACGAGACCGTCCCACCAGCCAGCGGTGAGGTGTCCGGGTCCGGCTTCGCCCGTGACGTGGGAATCCCCCGTGAGGGCGTGACAGATGTACACCGCGTTGCTTCGGTCGGCGTTGAGCGCACCCCACGTCTGGTAGGCCACGCGCACGTTGGGGATCTGCTGCCCCACCGCGACGGTGAGGTCGCCCACATCAAGGAAGCGTCGTTCCCCGACGGGATGCCCCTCCCGCCAGGCACCGCTGGCGGGAGGGGGTCCGTCGTAGGAGAGCGGCCCGAACTTCGCGGACATGGCGCCGGTCAGGACTCCTTCGCCGCGCGGAATCCCGCATCGAGGTCGGCCAGGATGTCGTCGATCCCCTCGATGCCCACGGCGAGTCGCACCAGGCCCGGCGTGACACCGGCGGTGAGCTGCTCCTCGGGAGTGAGCTGCGAGTGCGTGGTCGACGCCGGATGGATCACGAGGCTGCGCACGTCACCGATGTTGGCCACGTGACTGTGCAGTTCCAACGCCTCCACGAAGCGCTTGCCCGCCTCGAGACCACCCTCGATCTCGAAGGACAGCACCGCACCGGATCCCGCCGGGGAGTACTTCTCCGCGAGAGCGTGCCAGGGACTGGAGGGCAGCGAGGCGTAGTTGACCTTCAGGACCTCGTCGCGACCCTCGAGGAAGTCCGCCACGAGGCGGGCGTTGGACACGTGGCGCTCCATGCGCAGGCTGAGCGTCTCGAGACCCTGGGAGAGGAGCCAGGCATTGAACGGCGCGATCGCCGTGCCGAGATCGCGGAGCAACTGCACGCGTGCCTTGAGGATGAAGGACAGATTGGCACCGAAGGCCGACCCCACGCCAAGATCGCGCGCGTAGACCAGCCCGTGGTAGCTCGGGTCGGGCTGGTTGTAGTTGGGGAAGCGCTCGGGGTACTGCGCGTAGTCGAAGTTGCCGGAGTCGATGATCGCTCCTGCGATGGCGGTGCCATGGCCGCCGATGTACTTCGTCGCGGAGTGCACCACGATGTCGGCGCCCCACTCGATCGGACGGATGAGGTAGGGCGTGGCAACGGTGTTGTCGACGATGAGAGGCACGCCAATCTCATGCGCGAGGTCCGCCACCGCGCGGATGTCGAGGATGTCGTTCTTGGGGTTGGCGATCGACTCGCCGTAGAAGGCCTTCGTGTTCGGCTGGACCGCAGCGCGCCACGACTCGATGTCGTCGGGGTTCTCGACGAAACTCACCTGGATGCCCAGCTTGGGCAGGGTGTAGTGGAAGAGGTTGTAGGTGCCGCCATAGAGGCTGGGGCTCGAGACGATGTGATCGCCTGCCTCGGCCACGTTGAGGATCGCGAGGGTCTCGGCTGCCTGGCCGCTCGACACGAGCAGCGCCCCGACACCGCCCTCGAGCGAGGCAAGCCGGTCCTCGACAGCTGCCTGGGTGGGATTCATGATGCGCGTGTAGATGTTGCCGAGTTCCTTCAGCGCGAAGAGGTTGGCGGCATGTGTGGTGTCGTTAAACGTGTAGGACGTCGTCTGGTAGATCGGCAGGGCTCGTGCATTGGTGGTGGCATCGGGTGCCTGCCCGGCGTGGATCTGACGCGTCTCGAAGGACCAGCCGTTGCTCATGGAGTTCTCCTACGTGTGGGTGCGGAAAGGGGGTGACATTTGCGGATCCGGGAATCGCCCTCGGCAACGGACAGGCCGCCGCGCCAGGCGAGGTCCGGAATGTGTGGTGCATGCCTCAGCGGCGTCGCAGGGACGCCCGTGAGGTCGTGGGACCTCAGGAAAGGGGCATTCGACAACAGGACATAGCGACCTCCGAGCCATCCGGGGTCTTGCCCTGTGCAAGACCCGCGCTTGCCTGCAATGCAGGCCCGGTCATCACCCGGGGCACCCCACCGCGGTCGGAGGGTTGCCGGCCAGCAAGCCGGGGCTTGACGCTGGCGCTCATGACCTGGCGAAGAGGTTACACAAGGCTCCAGGGCGGGACAACTCGATCCCCTGGTCCCCCGCCGCCGAATGTCAGGCTGCCCTCCGGCACGCTTCCCGGCTCAGGTCCGCGAGGCCGCTACGCCAGGTGCTGGGGTGCATCCCCGTGGCCAGGCAGCCGTCGACGAGACGAGCCAGGGTGTACGCCGGATCCGCGTCGAGCGCACGCTCGACGGCGGCACTCGCTCGCGAGCCGTCTCCCACCTGCCAGCGAAGGATCGCCAACAAGGTGGCGGGCGCGGCGACATGCGTGTCGGGGGCTGCGGCCACGACACGAGCGAGGCGCTCCGAGATCGCGAACCAGCTGGATGGCTCTTCCTGCATGAGATCCCACAGGACCGTGTCACGCACCTGCACGTCCGCAAGTGCGACAAGAACCTCAGCAGTTCCCTCGTGCGAGAACTCCGCACAGGTGAGCCAGTCGCGGACGGCAGCGATGGCCTGATCACGCGATGTCTCCCCCACGGGCGCCATCGTGCGCAGTTCCTCCATGGCGTGACCGCGCGTGACAGGGTCCGCGGCGATGTCTGCCACGTAGTCGCTGCGCGTCGCACGCCAGGGCGGCAGTCCCCAGCGCTGTGCTTGACGGGTGCTCTCCGAAGCGGGAATGACGCGCACCTCGAGCTCGGGATCGGTGCCCTCGACGAAGGTCCAGAACACCCTGTCCCCGTAGGTGCTCGCAACGAGGACCCAGCCGAGGGCCGCACCGCTGCCGGGCAGGGAATCCCCCGCATGCCGCCAAGCGGAAGAAGCCGGTGCAGTGGGGAGGCCGTCCACTGACGTGATCGCGCCGTAGGCGACGAAGTGGACGGCGTCGCCTGAGATGTCCCCAGCCACCGCTCGTGGCGGGACCGGGATCGCCGCTTCGGTCTCCGCGTCCCATCTCATGACGAGAGTGACGCGGCGATCCGCATCCACGACGATGGCGCACACCGATCCGCCGGGCCAGTACCCGAGCATGAGCGGCGCGGCCAGAACCGCGTCCGCCGGCGTACACACGACCACAGGTGAGGTAGACGTGGTCGGCAGGCTGGACCTGGACGGTGGAGTGGACGTGGCACGTGGAGTAGACATCGCGCCACGGTGAAGTGTTCGAGCGGCAAGAGACAGGCCTGACGCCTCGCCTGTGGACGGCTCGAGGGCTGTGGACGAGTGCTGCTCGCCCCCCGAAAAGCAGCACTCGTCGCACGAAACTAGCGAGCGATGCGCAGGACCTCACAGGTCCAGGAACCCCGGGGCGAGGGCACCTCCACCTTGTCGCCAACGGCCGCGCCCATGATCGCGCGGCCCAGCGGGGAGTCCCATGAGATGCGCTCATCGTCGATGGTCGCCTCCTCCGGATGGACCGGGCGGACACGCACCTTGTCGCCCGAGGCGTCGAGGATCTCAATGAGGGCGCCGGGGGCGACTCGGGCGCGCTTGCCCGTGACCGGCTTGGGAAGTTCGACGGATGCGGCGATGACGGCCTGGAGGCGCTCGATCTCGGCCAGGGCACGCTCGAACTCCGCGACGTCGCGCTCATCGCGCTCCGGACCGATGAGGTGCGGGCGCAGCGGATCGAGCACGTCGGTGCGGAGGCGATCGATACGGGCCTCGAGGGCGTGACGACCCGCTTCAGTGAGCGCGGGGGCGACCTTGGCGGCAGCGCGGGGATCGTCGGCGAGATGCGTAGGCATGACACTCCTTCGGGCGAGCGAACTCGCAACCGAAGGTCTCCCGCCGCCGGAGGCCACGAGTGGCCTTCGACCCATGGGCCCGGGGACCGCGGCGGCCCCGTGATGACGAACCCACGGCGAGGGGGTACTCCCCTTCTGTGGGCAGCAGTCTAGGGCCGGGTCACGGCGTACGCATCCGGAGGTGGAGGCCCCCAGGAGGCGCGCTTGGCCTCGATGCCGTCGCCTGAACTCTGCCCCCTGAGGCGGCGACCGATCCAGGGGCCGAAATGGCCGCCCACCCATGCAGCGTGCCCTCCTGCGCGCCGCCACACGGGAAGCGGGGCCGGAGTCTCCTGGGGCGTCCGCCAGGAGTCGTCGCCCAGCCCGAGGGTGGCCAGTGCCGCGCGTGCCGCGAGCGCGTGCCCGGCGGGTGACAGATGGAGGCGATCCTCATCCCAGAAACTGTCGTCGTCGAACACTGCACAGCCCCAGAAGTCGACCACTCGACAGCCGTAGCGCTCCGCGATGGCGTGCGTAGCCGAATTGGCCGTGGCTATGCGGCCCGACACCGACCCCATCACGCTCGAGCGACGCGACGGATCACCGAAGGCGAAGAGCACGACTTCTGTCCCAATACCGCGGAGTTGGCGCACGGCGTTCTCCATGTGCGTGGCCGACGCGTGGACGTCGTAGGTGCGCCGAAGAGCATCGTTCACGCCAGCGGCGAGCGTCACCAGGTCGGGCCGTAGATCGCAGGCGATTGGCACCTGCTCTTCGACAACCTGCCCGATGAGCTTGCCGCGCACCGCCAGGTTGACGTATTCCAGGCTGGGCGACACACGCGCCAGCGAGGCCGCCACGCGGTCAGCCCACCCGACGTACCGCCCATCGGGGCCGGTCACATCCATCAGGCCTTCGGTGAAGCTGTCACCGAGAGCGGCGTACCGCGTCCACATGGCGGATTCCTACGCGGCAGGCGCAGCGTCCGCAGGCTTGGCCGCGGCGTAGGTGCGGCTGGCGCGACGGAACCACAGCACCAGCGCGATGATGCCAATGATGATCTGGGGCAGGTATGAGGCCATGCGCCACACGACGTCGGCTGCCTGGGCCACCGTTCCGGAGACACCCATGCTCTGCAGCAACGCGATCATCAGCGCGTCCGTGGTGCCCAGCCCGCCAGGGGTGATGGGGACCATCAGCATGATCTGGCTTGTCGCGAAAGCGGCGAAGGCAGCGAGCGGCGACGTGCCCCCTGTCGTGTCCCAACCCTCGACTCCCCGCAGGGATGCGTAGAAGATCGCGAATTGGGTGAGGATCACGGCCAGCTGGGCGATGGTGAGGAAGAGCCAGCGCTTGCGGAGCACGTCGTACATATCCCCGCGGAACTTCGTGATGGGAGCGACGAGATCGACGTCCTTGAGCTTGGAGATGTGCTTGCGCAGGGGGTTGATGAGCTTGTTGCCGAAGTTGCCGATGGCCACGGCGAGCTTCGGGCTGCGCATGATGAGGACGAAGCCCACGATGATGACCACGAGCACGGCTAGCCCGAGCGGCGCGACCCAGTTGTACTGGCTGTTGCCCCCCTCGATGGTGAGCGCCGCCACGCCGAGGATGGGCAGGCCCAGGCTGACGAAGATGCTCCAGAGCCCCACAGCCGTGATGGCAGCGGTGGCCGACGTGCCGGAGATCCGATACGACGTGAGCATGGCGTACTGCACCGCGAGGCCGAAGGCTCCACCGGCCGGGACGCCGTTGGATATGGCGAACGCCGCCTGATTGACCTGCTGCGACGGCCAATACTTCAACCCGGGCGTGGCCGCCATGAAGGGAAAGCCGTAGGCGACGAGGTAGAGGATCACCGTGACGCCGATGATGATGAGCGCCATCGGCGTCATGTCAGCAAGCTCGGCGAAGGCCGCCTGGTAGCCCGACCCCGTCACCTGCGGGATGACCTTCCAGAAGATGAGCACGATGAAGATCAAGCCGATGATCCCGAGGATGATCGACTTCTTCTTGTCGAGCGCGGCCGTTGGCGGCGCAGCCGGATCGGTGCCTGCCGCCGCCGGATCGGCACCAGCCGCCGGAGTAGCAGAAGCCGGGGTTTCGGATGTCTCGCTCACGGGCCCTCCCTGTCGGCAGAGACCCTAGCCCCTCCCAGACCCGGAACCGCACGGTTCCCGGGGCCGGGTGTCGGGGCCCCTGTGGCCATTGACAGGATGACGGCATGCGCCTGGACCACGTCTCCTACGCCTGTGCGCCGGGTGAGCTCGCCGAGGTCGTCCAGCGCATCGGCTCCGAGCTCGGGGCGGCATTCGTCGATGGCGGAATCCACCCCTCTTTTGGCACCCGCAATTTCATTCTGCCGCTGGCCAACGACGTGTACGTCGAGATCGTCGCAGCCCTCGACCATCCCGCCGCAGAGAAGGCACCCTTCGGTCGAGCGGTCCGTCGACGCGCCGATGAGGGCGGCGGCTGGCTCGGCTGGGTCGTGGCTGTTGACGACATCGGTGCCGTCGAGGCTCGACTCGGACGTCCCAGTGTTGCGGGACACCGCATCCGCCCGGATGGCGCGGAGTTGCGCTGGCGCCAGATCGGCGTGCTCGACCTCATCGACGATCCGCAGCTGCCCTACTTCATCGAGTGGCAGACCGCTGAGTGTCATCCCGCCTGCGAAGGTGGCCCGGTCGAACTCGCCACCATCGAGTTGAATGGCGACGCCGACGTGCTCGGCACCTGGCTCGCCTCGGACGCCGCGACGTTCACCCAAATCACATGGGTCACCGATGATGAGCCCGGAATCGTTGCCTGCGGATTCCAGACACCCCGGGGATTCGTCCGCATCGACTAGGCCCGCTCCGATACGGTCACCGCATGAGCGACGCCACTGCCACCGACACAGCCGCGGCGTCAGCCGACACCAGCCCGGCCGACCTCGGAGTGCCCGAGACCCTCAGGACGTGGGCGGGCCTCACCTGGCGCATCCTCGTCATCCTCGCCGGATTCGGCGTCCTCATCTTCATGATGGGGCAGATCTCCATCGTGCTCATCGCACTCTTCCTGGCTGCCTTCTTCACGGCGCTGGCCTCGCCGATCATGGGGTTCCTCCAGCGCAAGGCGAAGCTCCACAAGGTCGTGGCGATGATCCTCTCGATCATCTTCATCGGGATCTCGATCGTTGTCGTTCTCGGCATCGTCATCCGCTCCATCGTGAGCGAGGCCCCTGATCTTGCGCAGTCGGTGTCGCAGTCGATGACCGAGCTGCAGAAGTGGACGTCCGGCCCACCGCTCAACCTCTCAGCAGACGACTTCAACACGTACCTCACCGACGTCGAGAACTGGGCAAAGAACTTCGCACTCGACATCGGCTCGTCAGCCCTCGGCTCCGTCGGCGACCTGGTGCTGGGCGGCTCCGTCTTCATCTTCGGCGTGATCTTCTTCATGCTTTCCCGCGCCTCGATCTGGGCCTGGGTCATCAGCTGGATGCCGACCAAGGCCCGTCCCTACGTCGACACCTCCGGGCACCTGGCATGGGAATCCCTTGCGGGCTACACCCGCGGCACGGTCATCGTCGCCCTATGCGACTCGATCCTCGTCTTCATCGGGCTGATGATCCTGCAGGTGCCCATGGCCCCGGCGCTCGCCGCGATCGTCTTCTTCGGTGCCTTCATTCCCGTGATCGGCGCCCCCATCGCCACGTTCTTCGCCGCCATCGTGGCGCTGGCCGAGCGAGGACCGATCATCGCCCTCCTCGTTATTGCTCTGACGGTGGTCGTGGGCTCGTTCGACGGTGACGTGATGCAGCCGCTTGTCATGGGCAAGGCCGTCAGCCTCAATCCCCTCGCGATCATCATCCTGATCGCAATCGGCTCGATCCTGCTCGGCATCATCGGCGCCCTCGTCGCTGTGCCGATCGGCGCGTCGATTTATCGCGTGCTGAAATACCTCACGAACAGGGATCCCGAGCATCCGCTGCCGGGACATCCACCGCCCGAGGACCCCGATGCGCCGCCGTCGACCCACACGGCACCGGCCGACACGACGACGCCAGATGCGACGTCGGCGGACACGGCACCGGCCTCCGCGGGAGCGGCTACCAGCGGGGCAGCGCCTTCCCAGGGTTGAGGATCCCGCGCGGGTCGAAGGCATCCTTGAGTCGCGCGTGGAGGTCCTGGGCTGGGGCGTCGAGCTCCTCGGCTAGGGCGTGACGCTTGAGCAGTCCTACTCCGTGCTCACCCGTGACGCTGCCGCCATGGCGCAGAGCCACTGAGAGGATCTCGTCAAAGGCCGCCAGCCCGCGAGCCGCCGCGTCCGCATCTCCGCGCGGCGTCACGATCGTGGGATGCAGGTTGCCATCCCCTGCGTGCCCGAACGTCCCGATGAGCACGTCGTACCGCGCAGCGACCTCTTCGATCTCGGCCACCGTCGCGGCAAGCGCCGTGCGCGGGACCGCCACGTCGTCGAGGAGCCAATCGCCCTTCGCCTCCAGGGCTTGGATGGCCATACGCCGTGCTCCGAGGAGCATCTCGGCCTGCTCCGCGTCCTCTGACCGATAGCCCTCCATCGCTCCAGCGGCAAGGCACGCCTCGAGGATCACCTCGGCTTCCTGCAGGGCACCCGCGCCGGGCATGTCCGATTGCGCGAGCAAGAGCGCCCCCGCCTCGACCGGCAGGCCGGAGGGCCGCCACTCCTCCACCGCCTGCATGGTGGTGCGATCGAGAAGCTCCAGCAGACTCGGAGTCGTCATGGTCATGATCCGCTCGACCGCCCGGCCGGCTGCAGCAACGTCGTCGAAGAGCGCCACGACCGTGGTTGCGGGTGGTGGCAGCGGGCGCAGCCTCAGACGTGCCATGGTGACGATGCCGAGAGTCCCCTCGCTGCCCACCATGACGCCAGCCAGGTCATAGCCCGCGACCCCCTTGACGGTGCGGCGACCGACGCGGGTGACCCTGCCGTCGGCGAGGACGACCTCAAGGCCGAGCACTGCATCGCGCGTGACGCCGTACTTCACACAGCAAAGCCCGCCCGCGTTGGTATTGACGTTTCCCCCAATCGAGCAGAAGTCCTTGCTTGCCGGGTCAGGGGCGTACCAGAGCCCCTCGCCCGCCACATGCTCGCGCAGCTCGGTGTTGAGGATTCCCGGCTCGGTCTCCACGAAGCCGTTAGCCACGTCCAGGTTGCGTACCTGGCGCATGCGCTCGAGGCAGACGACAAGCGAGCCGTCGATCGCATTGGATCCGCCCGTGAGACCTGAGCCGGCTCCTCGTGGGACGACGGGGACCCGATGCTCGTACGCCGCGGCCATGAGCGCGGCCACCTGCTCGGTCGTCCGCGGAAAGGCGATAGCGAACGGTTGGCCCGCCTCGGTGCCCGTGGAGCGATCGAAACGGTACGACTCGATGATGTCGGTGTCGACCACCAGATCACCGTCGGCGAGCACGCCTCCCGCCACGGCGAGGACGGAGTCCTCCGGTGTCATGCGCAGCCTTGAACGACAGCGGCAAGGGAGTCGATCGCGAGGCTGGTCGCCGACGCCGGGTAGCCTCCGGGCCGCTGATTCACCATGATGGCGAAGCTCCGCCAGCGCCCGTCCTTGCCCTTCGTGACTCCGGCGAGCGTGGACACGCCCGTCAGGCTTCCCGTCTTGGCGGCTACCTCGCCGCGGGCGCAGGAGGCTGGGGGTGCGGCGAAGCGGTTGATGAGGGTGCCGGAGCGTCCCGCCACGGGCAGGCCATCGATGAGCGCGTCCAGGCGCGGATCGCCCAGGGCGGTGTCGAGCACCTCTGTCAGCGAGGTGGCGGTGAGCCGGTTGCGTCCGGAGAGCCCGCTGCCGTCGACGAGGCGCAGCCGCCAGGTGGCCACGCCGAGGTCGCGCAGCACCTCCTTGGCCGCAGTGGAAGCACCACTCCACGTGGCGGGATAGCCCTGCGCCAGGGCCACCTGACGGAAGAGGACCTCGGCGACGTTGTTCTCGCTCACCCGGAGCATGAGATCGACGGCCTGGCGCAGGGTGTGCGGGCGGATGACCGCCATGCGCCTGGCATCCGAGGGCGTAACGACACGCTCGCCCGCGCGCGCGTCCACTCCCTTGGCACGCAAGCCCTGCACGAAGGCGGACCAGGCCGAGGCCACCGTGTCGTTCGAGTACTCACCGACAAAGGCCAAGGGGCGGACCGCCGCGGCATATGTGGGCCGGTCGCCGGGAGCCCACCCGTCGGCATCCGTGGGCTGGGGGAAGAGGAAATCATCCACGTCCACCGTCACGGCACCGACGTTCGCCTGCCGCAGTTTGCGCGCGGTGCGCGAGGCCAGGTCGGCAACGTCACCTCGGGTGAGGAGCGGATCACCGCCTCCGACGAGGACGATGCGCTCGGGGTCCGATCCCGTCATCACCCGGGTGGTGAAGCGATGGTCCTCCCCCAGGGTGGCGAGAGACGTGGCCGCGGTGATGACCTTCATGGTGGAGGCGGGGACCTGACGCTCGTCACCCCCGTCATCGGCGAGCGTGGCGTCGGTAGCCACATCACGCACGTGGATGGTCGCGTCGGAGCCCAGGGCCGGGGCGCGCATGCCCGATGCGACGCCCCGTTCGATCCGATCATCCGAAGCCGATGCGGCCCCGCCCAGCAGGCCGGTGGCCAGCGTGGCAGCGAGGAGCGCCGATGCAACTCCCGCGAGTCGGCGGGAGCTCACAGTCCGGCTCGCTTGCGGGCGACGTACTCGAACACGGAGGAATGCCCCGTGGGCGCCAGTCGCGCGAGGACGTCACCGGCATAGGTCTCCGGGCCGATGAGCACGCGCGCGCGCCGGCGCACGGTGCCGTCAGCGATCTTGCGCGCGGCGACGGCTGGCTCAATGACCAGGAAGCGGTCGTAGGCGCGCAGGCCCGCCTCCCACTCGACCTCGCTCACCCCGGCTCCGCGACGCGCGTGCCGCGCGATGGCGGTCTTGATCCCGCCGGGATAGACGGTGGTGACACCGATGCCCCGAGGAGCGAGCTCGGTGCGCAGAGACATGCTGAAGCCCCGGACGCCGAACTTCGAGGCGGAGTAGACCGAGTTGCCGACGGGCGCGACGATCCCGAAGAGGCTGGAGATGTTGGTGATCTGGGCACCGGGCGCCAGGCTCGGCAGTGCAGCAGAGGTCACAGCAAGCACGCTGCGCAGGTTGATGGCGAGAAGCCAGTCGACGTCGGCGATGCTCACCTGCTCGAAGCGTCCAGCGAGCGCTACGCCCGCGTTGTTGACCAGCAGGGTCAACCGTCCGTGCTGAGCATGTGCCTGCGCCACGACCTCCGCGGGGGCGTCCGGCTGGGCCAGGTCCGCGACGATCGCGGTCACCTGACGGTCGGGCCGGCGTACGCGAAGCCTCTCCGCGAGGTCCTCGAGGCCCTCGGCGTTGCGGTCGACCAGCGCGATGTTGCTCCCTTCGCGCACGAGCCGCTCCGCCAAGGCCGCTCCGATGCCGCCGGCCGCGCCGGTGACAAGCGCCACGCCTCCATCGACACGGTAGTCAGGCTGCCGGGACACGGGTGCCTCCCTTTCGACGACGAGTGCGATACGCCCCCCTGTCGAAGGAGCGCATCATGCGCGCGAAGGCGTGGGTGCTCCCCGGCCACAGCGCGACGTTGCGACCGTGCCCATTCTGGTACCACGACCGGCAACCGCCCTGCTGCCACACCGTCGTGGCCAGACGCCGATCGATGTCCTCCACGTAGGCGCGCTGCGCAGCCGCGTCGACCTCCATCACGAGGCCCGATGCCACGGCAGGGACGAGGTAGTCGATCTGCGCTTCTGACATGAGCACGACCGAGGAATGCCCGAGCCCGGTGTTGGGCCCCTGGAGGATGTAGAAATTGGGGAATCCCGCGACCGTCGTGCCCTTGTAGGCGCTCATGTCATTGCGGGCGAATGCCTCAGCGAGCGTCTCGCCTGTTCGGCCCACGATGCGGTTGGCCAGCGGGGGCTCCAGCACATTGAAGCCCGTGGCCCACACGATGACATCGACTGAGCGCTCCACGCCATCAGCGTCGACCACCCCCGTCGTCGTGACCCGCGCGAGGCCGGGAGCGACGGTGACGTTGTCGCGCATGAGTGCCGGGTAGTAGTCGTCGCTGAGCAGGACGCGCTTGCATCCCATGGCGTAGCCCGGAGTGAGCCTGCGTCTGAGTTCGGGGTCGGGCACCTGCGCCTCGAGGTGCCGCCGGGCGATGCGCTCCCCCATGGCGCGGAAAGCACCCTGGCGAGTGAAGGACAGCAGTTGCACCTCGCGGGCCCAGGAACTCACGCCCCTCATCGTGCGTTGCACGGGTGACAGGGCACTAAGGAGCGAGCGGTACCACTGCGGCACCGCGCGATCACGTCGTGGCATGACCCACGGTGGCGTGCGCTGCAGGACGACGACCTGCTCGACGTCGGGCGCGATGGCAGGGATCACCTGGATGGCCGAGGCGCCCGTGCCCACGACCGCAACCCGCTTGCGTCGCAGGTCGACCGAATGATCCCAGCGCGCCGTGTGCATCACTGGCCCGGAGAAGTCGGCTACCCCCGGGATGTCTGGGTACAGCGGTTCCGTGAGACCACCGCAGGCACTGATGAGCACATCCGCCACGATCGGGCCCCGCGTGGTGTCGACGTACCAGGCCTCGTCGTCCTCATGCCACTGAGCGCGCATGACCTCCGTGCCGAGCCGCAGCATGGGCTCGAGGCCGAAGATCTCGACGACGGACTCAAGGTAGCCGCGGATCTCCTCCTGACCCGCGAACTTGCGGGTCCACTCGGGCCACGGCGCGGCGTCGAGTTCGTAGAGACGGCTTTGCACGTCGCAGGCGCAGCCGGGATAGGTGTTGTCTCGCCACGCTCCGCCGACGGCGGCCCCGCGGTCCACGATGACGAGATCGGTGACGCCGGCCCGGCGCAGGTCGATGGCGGCGGCGATTCCGGAGAATCCGGCGCCCACGATGCAGGCACGCACGCGCGGAGTCACCGCTCCACGATACCCGCGCAGGCCCGGGCGTGGCCTCCTCTCACGCGAGAGCGCCACAGATACGACAGCGCCGCACGGGCCGGAGGACCCGTGCGGCGCTGTCGCCGTGCGTGAGCCGGACTACTTCTTGAGGTCGAAGCGGTCGCTCATCATGACCTTGACCCATGCGGCGACAAAGTCGTTGACGAACTTCTCCTTGCCGTCCGAGGCGCCGTAGACCTCAGCCAGTGCTCGCAGCTGCGAGTTCGAGCCGAAGACCAGGTCCACGCGCGTGGCATTCCACTTGTGTGCGCCGGTCTTGCGGTCACGCCCCTCGAAGGTCTGCTCGGTGTCGGACGTCGGGGTCCACACGGTGCCCATGTCCAGCAGGTTGACGAAGTAGTCGTTCGTCAACGCACCCGGGGTCGCAGTGAGGACGCCGATGTCCGATCCGCCGTAGTTCGCGCCCAGGACGCGCATGCCTCCGACGCGCCCAGTCATCTCCGGTGCCGTCAGATCGAGCAGGTTGGCCTTGTCGACGAGCAGGAACTCGGCCGTCTGCACATGACCCTTCGCCAGGTAATTGCGGAAGCCATCGGCCGACGGCTCGAGCACCGCGAAGGACGCCACGTCCGTCATCTCCTGCGTGGCATCGGTGCGCCCCGGGGTGAAGGGCACCGTCACCGACACCCCCGCATCCTTAGCCGCCTTCTCGATCGCCGCGCCGCCAGCGAGGACGATGAGATCTGCAAGAGAGACCTGAGCTCCGCCGGCCGCGTTGAACTCGGCCTGGATGCGCTCGAGGTGGCTCAGGACCGATGCCGTCTGGACGGGGTTGTTGACCTCCCAGGAGTTCTGCGGCTCCAGGCGGATCCGGGCACCGTTGGCGCCACCGCGCTTGTCGGTGCCACGGAAGGTCGACGCCGATGCCCAAGCAGTGCGGACGAGATCCGTCACCGACAATCCCGAGTCCAGCACCTTCTGCTTCAGCGTCGCGACGTCCGCGTCGCTGATGAGCGGCATGGTTGGCGCGGGGACGGGGTCCTGCCAGATGAGGTTCTCCTTGGGAACCTCCGGGCCGAGGTAGCGCGACTTCGGTCCCATGTCGCGATGCGTGAGCTTGAACCACGCACGGGCAAAGGCGTCGGCGAACTCTGCCGGGTTCTCGTGGAAGCGCCGCGAGATGGGCTCGTAGATCGGGTCCATGCGCAGGG
>CAYYZU010000029.1:0-13895 GCA_964476205.1 uncultured Actinomyces sp.
GGGCCTACGACATGGTGTGCAACGGCAACGAGATCGGCGGCGGCTCGGTGCGTATTCACCGCCGCGACGTTCAGGAACGCGTCTTCTCCCTGCTAGGAATGTCCGAGGAAGAGGCGCAGTCGAAGTTTGGCTTTCTGCTCGAGGCATTCCAGTACGGCCCTCCGCCTCACGGCGGCATCGCCTTCGGCATCGACCGGGTCGCCATGCTGCTCGCGGGCGCATCGAGCATTCGCGACGTGATCGCGTTCCCCAAGACGGGTGGTGGCCAGGACCCGCTTACGGGCGCCCCCACGCCGATCACCCCCAAGCAGCGCAAGGAGGCCGGCATCGATGCAGCACCCGCTGCGCCAAGCCCGGCCGGCTGATCCCTTCCTGCGCCTGCGCATGGAGGACCCCGACTTCGGGGCCTACGCCATCGACGGCGATCACGTCGCGCTGCTGCGGACCGGACGCATGTCGGGGGAGACGTGGATCACCGCGCTCGGCGACGATCCCGAGCGGATCCTCGCGCTCATCGAGGAGCTGCGCCCGCACGGCTTCGACGGCGTCACCGCGCACGACCATGTTTTCGAGCAATTGCCTGAGGACCTGCGCGGCCCCGATCCCGGTCACTGGTCGCTTTGGGAACTGACCTCACCAGATTCACTCGAGAGTGCGCTTGTGCGTGCGGATTCGGCCGATTCGGATGACACAACTGCACACTCGGCAAACACGGTGGTGCGACTAGAGCCTCTCGACCCGCGGATTGACCCGCTGCTCCAGCACTCCACATCGGCGTACATCCACGCGGGTGACTCCCATGTCGAGGAGTGGCGCGGGATCATCGACGGCGACGCGCTCGTCGCGGTCGGCGCCCGAGTCGGAGCGGCCCACGGGCGCGCCCACCTGGTGAGCATCTGCACCGACCCGGCGTATCGGGGGCGGGGGCTTGGCAGGGCCATCACCGCCTCCCTGGTGGCTGAGGCGCTCGCGTCTGGTGCGACGGGGGTGTGGCTGGAGATGTACGCCGACAACGACGCGGCCGCCCGCGCCTATCGAGCGGTGGGCTTCGAGGAGTTGGGGCGGTACCGCTCGGCGCTCCTGCACGGCCCGTCTTCCCCGGCCTCGGAGGCTTAAGGTGAGGACTCGACACCTTGGAGGTCCCATGCGCCCCCTGCGACTCATTGCTGCCCCCGGACTCAGCAGCGCCCTTGTCCTGGCGGGCGCCCTGTGGGCGGTGCCTGCGTCTGCAGCGGACGAGGCAGCGATCTTCGTCACCGGTGGAGATGTCTTCCGCCTGTCGGCCTTGTCCAACCTCACGATGACGGAATCCGAGGAGCTGCAGATTGCCCCCCTCGTCGGCTCGCTGGGCAGCTATTCGGTCCGGGTCTACGACGCCGTCGAGGATGCCCTCGGCCGACCGCTCCTGCGCGGGGCCAGCGGGTGCCTCCCCAACTCGGGTGCGACTGCGCAACTAGTCTGCACCTTTTCCGCGCAACCCACCCAGGTGACGGTCAACTTCAACACGGTGCAGGGCGACACGACTGTGGTCCTGATGCAGGGCACTCCGCTGTCCATGTACTTCCTGGGCGGCTCTGGGCGCGACTACGTCCAGGGCGCGAGCGGCAACGACAAACTCCTTGGGGTGGGAGGACATGACCGTCTCTACGGCGGCCCTGGCGACGACTTGATCGAAGGCGGCTCCGGGGACGAC
Source organism: uncultured Actinomyces sp. (assembly GCA_964476205.1). Classification (GTDB taxonomy): domain Bacteria; phylum Actinomycetota; class Actinomycetes; order S36-B12; family S36-B12; genus Mxb001. The sequence continues at coordinate 1,694 of CAYYZU010000029.1, forward strand.
TACCTCGAGGGTGAAGAGGGTCGCGATGACATGCGCGGGGGACTCGGGAGCAACTCCATCGACGCGGCAGACGGCATCGCGGACTTCGTCGTGGACTGTGGCGGAGTCCCGGCCCTGCTGGACTACGACACGACCCTGGATAAGCCGACCAACTGCGGGGCGAATCCCACTCCCATCCCGCCTGCACCGGTTGAGCCCACGGACCCACCTGCTCCCGGGACGGGGAGCGGCACGGTCGATGGCGTGCCGACCCAGGTGGTCCTGACTTCGACGGGCACTGACAACAAGGGCACGAGTGTTGCTGCGCCGCAGAACCAAATCTTCATGAACACCGGCCTGTGGTTCGGCGCCGCCGGCACTCCGCCGGTGCCTACCTTCCCGCCTCTCACGAACTCCTTCCCGGTGTGGATGTCGGGACTCTTCCCCGGGAGCGTCCTTGACCTCTCGATCTGGTCCACGCCATCGCCTCCTGACCCGCGATCTGCGGCAACGCGCGCCAGCATGCGTTCCACGGCGATCTCAACGACAACGTTCACCGTCAACGCGGAGGGTGTCGCGGAAGGCAACGTCCCCGTGCCAGCCGGTCAGAGGCCAGGCAACTTCACCCTCCAGGCCAATGCCGTGGCGTCTTCTGGCGCTGCTGCGACGATCAATGTCGGCGTCGTGCTCACGGAAACGACTCCGGATCCTGACCCCGGGCCCGACGAGACCATCAGCATCAGCTCCGCCGCGCGAGGCAAGGGCAAGAAGGAGTCGACCATCACGGTCACCGGCACCACGACGGGGCTGGCGGGAACGGCCGTCACGCCGCGCTACCGCATCCGGGGCGCCAAGTCGTGGAGCACGGGCAAGCCCGTGACGGTGACCGAGGCCGGCACGTTTACCTGGAGTCTCATCGCGTCCAAGAAGGTGCGCATTGTGGTCGTCTCGGGCGCCATCAAGTCCGAGCCCGTCCAGGTGGCCGCTGTCCGTCGCTAGGCGCGCGTAGGCTCCGGGCGTGGGTGCGACGCTCTTCGACGAGGCCGCTGGGCCGGAGCGCCCGGGTGCGCCACTGGCCGTGCGTATGCGCCCGCGCGACGTCGACGATCTCGTCGGTCAGCGACATCTCATCGCCGAAGGTAGTCCGCTGCGCCGGCTGCTCGAGGGTGATCCCGGGGCTGCCGTCTCGCTGATCCTCTGGGGCCCGCCCGGCACGGGCAAGACCACGCTCGCTCACCTGGTGTCGCGCTCCACGGGCGCGCGCTTCGTCGAACTCTCCGCGGTCACCGCGGGCGTCAAGGACGTGCGCGAGGTCATCGACCAGGCCAAGTCCTCGCTCGGCATGCAGGGCCGTGGCACGGTGCTCTTCGTCGACGAGGTGCATCGCTTCAGCAAGACGCAGCAGGATGCCTTGCTCCCCGCCGTGGAGAATGGCTGGGTCACCCTCATCGCGGCCACGACAGAGAATCCGAGCTTCTCCGTCGTGTCGCCGCTTCTGTCGCGGAGCGTCGTACTCACTCTCCAGTCGCTCACCGACGACGATCTCGGCGTCCTGCTCGATCGTGCGATCGCCGATCCTCGCGGGCTCGGAGGGGCAATCGAACTCTCGCCCGAGGCGCGTGACCACCTGCTGCGGATTGCCGGGGGCGATGGACGGCGACTTCTCACGGCTTTGGACGCTGTCGCCGGGCTCGTGACGTCCACGCGAGGACCTGGCGCCACGGTGGCCCTGGAGGATGTCGAGGCGGCGGTGCTCACCGCGGCCGTGCGCTACGACCGCGACGGAGACCAGCACTACGACGTCATCAGTGCCTTCATCAAGAGCGTGCGCGGCAGTGATCCCGATGCCGCACTGCATTACCTCGCTCGCATGATCGAGGCCGGTGAGGATCCGCGCTTCATCGCGCGCCGGCTCATGATCCTCGCGAGCGAGGACATCGGCATGGCGGACCCTTCGGCCTTGCAGACGGCCGTGGCAGCGGCCGAGGCCGTTGCCATGCTCGGCATGCCCGAGGGACGGCTCACTCTCGCCCACGCGACGATCCACCTCTCACTGAGTCCCAAGTCCAATGCCGTCATCAAGGCGATCGATGCAGCCCAGGCCGACGTGCGTGCCGGGCGCATCGGCACGGTGCCTGCTCACCTCCGCGACGCGCATTACCCGGGAGCCCGGCCCCTCGGTCACGGAGTGGGCTACCGCTACCCACATGACGAGCCCACCGGCGTCTCTGCGCAGCGCTACCTGCCCGATCCGCTCGTCGAGCGGAGGTACTACGAGCCGACGCGCCATGGTGCCGAGGCGGCCTGGGCAGACATCGCCGAGCGCGTCAGCCGGTTGCGTGAGGGCGGTGCCCCTGAGGGAGCGCCCGACGAGCGTTAGGCTCCGCCCATGCGCAGGACTGTGTGGATCGCCCTGGGTGCGACCGCGGGAGTGATCGCCTACCGACGCGGCCAGAGGCTCCTGGAGGAGGCCAAGGCACGCGGCGTGGTGGGCAGCGTCCAGGCGGCGACCTTCTCTGCGACATCCGTGGCCGCTTCCGCCCGGTCTCTCCTGGAATCCGTGTCGGGCACAGGCACGAGTGAGGCTCCGGCCCTGCGATCCGCCCCCGTCACTGGCGCTGCTGCGGCGCGCGTCCTGGCCGAGTCCCGGGCGGCCGGCTGATGGACTCCGCCGAGATCCGGACACGCTTCCTGAAGTTCTTCGCCGAGCGAGGGCATCAGGTCATCCCGTCGGCTTCGCTGCTCCTGGACGATCCGACGCTGCTCTTCGTCAACGCCGGCATGGTGCCCTTCAAGCCCTACTTCCTGGGTGAGGCTCCGCCGCCGTACCCGCGGGCAACCAGCGTCCAGAAGTGCGTGCGCACTCTCGACATCGAAGAGGTCGGCAAGACCACGCGCCACGCGTCGTTCTTCCAGATGGCGGGCAACTTCTCCTTCGGCGACTACTTCAAGGAAGGTGCAATCCCCTTCGCGTGGGATCTGCTCACGGGCAGCATCGCCGACGGGGGATTCGGCTTTGCCGAGGACAAGCTCTGGGTCACCGTCTACGACAACGACGACGAGGCTGCCGACATCTGGCACAAGCAGGTCGGAGTGCCACGCGAGCGCATCCAGCGCCGCGGGCCCAAGGACAACTACTGGTCGATGGGTGTGCCCGGCCCGGGCGGGCCATGCTCGGAGATCTACTACGACCGCGGGGCGGCGTACGGACTCGAAGGCGGCCCCGTGGTCGACGAGGACCGCTACCTCGAGGTGTGGAACCTCGTCTTCATGCAGGAAGAGCTCTCCGCGGTGCGGTCCAAGGAGGACTTCGACGTCCTCAAGCCCCTGCCGGCGAAGAACATCGATACCGGCATGGGCCTTGAGCGCATGGCCGCCCTGCTGCAAGGTGTCGAGAACATCTACGAGATCGACACGACGAAACGCATCCTCGACCGTGCGAGCGACCTGACCGGTGTGGCCTACGGCGCCGGAGAGAAGTCCGATGTCGCGCTCCGCGTCATCGCCGACCACTCCCGCACCTGCGCCTTCCTGCTCGGTGATGGCGTGAGCCCGGGCAAGGAGGGCCGTGGCTACGTCCTGCGACGCCTCATGCGTCGAGTCATCCGCAACATGCGCATCCTTGGTTGCGAGGAGCCGTCGATCGGCGAACTCATGACGACCACGATCGCGACGATGGCGCCGCAGTACCCGGAGCTGAACGACGAGGCAAGCCGCATCGGCAGCATCTCCGTGCAAGAGGAGGCGGCCTTCCTCCAGACGCTCAAGACCGGCACCCAGATCTTTGACATGGCGGCTGCCGAGGTGCGCAGCAACGGCGCGGGAGTCCTGCCCGGTGATCAGGCCTTCGCGCTGCATGACACCTACGGCTTCCCCTTTGACCTCACCCTCGAGATGGCCCGAGAGCAGGGCCTCGATGTCGATGAGGCGGGATTCCGCCGTCTCATGTCCGAGCAGCGCGAGCGTGCCAAGGCCGATGCGCGTTCGCGCAAGGCGGGCGTCACCTCCGTGACGGCGTACCGAGAGATCCTCGAGACCGGCGGCACCACGGGCTTCACCGGCTACGTCGAAACCTCGACCGAGGGTGTCATCACCGGCATCCTCCGCGATGGCGCGGTCGTCCCCGTCGCCCGCGAGGGCGAGCACGTCGAGATCGTCCTCAACCGCACGCCTTTCTACGCGGAGGCGGGCGGCCAGCTCGGCGATCATGGGCGCATCACTACGTCGAGCGGCGCGGTCGTCGAGATCTACGACGTCCAGACGCCGGTGCCCGGGCTCTTCATCCACCGCGGCACGGTCGCATCGGGCGAGCTGGTGTCGGGGGATGAAGTTGTCGGGCACGTCGACATCGAGCGTCGTCGCGCGATCTCACGCGCACACACTGCCACCCACCTGGTGCACCGGGCCTTCCGCGAGTTCCTCGGCGACACCGCAACCCAGATGGGCTCGGAGAACGCCCCCGGGCGGCTGCGTTTCGACTTCCCCAGCACCGGGCCTGTCGGCGACGTCGTCCTGCGTGATGTCGAAGCGCGCGTCAACGACGTCCTCGCCGCGGACCTTGAGGTCATGGCCCAGGTCATGACCCTCGACGAGGCGCGCAACTTCGGTGCCATGGCTCTCTTCGGGGAGAAGTACGGCAGCGAGGTCCGGGTCATCTCGGTCGGCGACTGGGCACACGAACTCTGCGGGGGCACCCACGCGCAGCGCTCCGGGCAACTGGGTGTCGTGACCTTCCTCTCGGAGGGCTCCATCGGGGCGGGCGTGCGCCGTGTCGAGGCACTCGTGGGAGTGGATGCTTATCGCCACCTAGCCCGCGAGCACGTCCTGGTCGATCAGCTCACCGAGATGGTCAAGGCGCGACCCGAGGAATTGCCGGATCGCATCGAGTCGCTCATCTCGCGACTCAAGGAGGCCGAGCGCGAGTTGCAGCGCTACAAGAGCGCGCAGCTCACCAGCAACGTCGAGGGCGTGATCGGAGAGGGCCGCGATCTCGGTCCCTTCCGGATCTGGACCTACCGTGCGCCCGACGGCACGTCCGCCGGGGATCTGCGCGAGCTCGCGCTGCGCGGTCGCGCGTCGGCCCGTCCCGACATGGGTGTCGGCATGGTGGGTGCCACGGTCGAGGATGGGCGAGTTGCCCTCGTGAGCGTGGTCAACGACCGCGCCCGCGAGTTGGGGCTCACCGCCAAGGCACTCCTCGATGCCGCGCTACCCGCGGTCGACGGACGCGGCGGAGGCAAGGACGACATTGCCCAGGGCGGTGGCACACGCGCGGACGGACTGGACGATGCCTTCGCCGCGGTCCAGGCCGTCGTCGCCGCGATGGCAGGGGAGTCCTGAGCTGGAGCGCGGCACCCGCCTCGCGATTGACGTCGGCTCAGTGCGCGTCGGCGTCGCGCGCAGCGATCCCGATGGCATCCTCGCTGTCCCCGAGGTGACCCTCGCGCGTGACAGCCACACGTTGGAGCGCATCGGCGCTCTCGTCGATGAGTACTCGGTGGCAGTCGTCTACGTCGGACTGCCGCTCGGCCTCGACGGGCAGGTCGGCGCAGCCGGTGCGCTCGCTGAGGAGTTCGCCGCAGCCCTGGCGGGGGGCATCGATGTCGACGTCTATCTCGTCGACGAGCGGCTCTCAACCGTGTCGGCACAGCGGTCCCTCCAGGCTGCGGGCAAGAGCAGCAGGGAGTCCCGGGCCTACGTGGACCAGGCTGCCGCGGTGGTCATCCTGGAGAGTGCCCTGGCGCGCGAGCGCGCCGACGGGACTCGGGCGGGCCGAGCGGTTACCGTCTGATAGTTGCGTCCGCGTGCGTGAGGAGGTGGGACCGTGAGTCAGCTCGTGCCCTTCCTCACCGAGGATCCGCTGCCGCCGTCGCGCAACCGCCGCAGTCCGGTGCGCTGGACCGTCACGGCCCTCGGCGTGATCGCGCTCATCGTGGCGGGTGTCTGGGCAGTCTCGACCGTGCGGGGCCTGGCGCCTGAGGAGCAGTCCTTGGTGGCCGCGGGCCAACCGGTCGATGTCGTGGTGGACAGCGGCGACTCGCTGGGCACGCTCGCCGCTCGCCTCGCCGAGGCCGGTGTCGTCACTTCGGCATCAGCCTTCCTCGCGACAGCCGAGCTGGATGAGCGCGCCTCGCGCATCGGTCCCGGCGTCTACTCGCTGCAGACGGGCATGGACCCGGCCCAGGTCATCGAGGCGATGCTCGACCCGGCGAGTCGCGCGGCGCCACTGGTCCTACCTGAGGGACTCCGCCTCGACGAGACTCTCCGCATCACGGCCGAGCGCACCGGCCTGCCGCTCGCGGACCTCGAGGCCGCGATCGTGGACTCCGGCGACCTGTCCCTGCCCGACTGGGCGGGCGGGCGTGCCGAGGGATTCTTCTTCCCCGCGTCGTACGACGTCATCCCGGGGCGCACGGCATCCGAGGTGCTGGGCGCGATGGTCCGTCGGTTCGACATCGCCGCTGATGAGGTGAGCCTCGAGAAGCGAGCGAAGCGCCTGGGGCTCTCGCCCTATGAGGTCCTCACCGTGGCGAGCCTCGTGCAGGCGGAGGCGGCTCCGGAGGACTTCCGCAAGGTCGCGCGCGTGGTCTACAACCGCCTTGACCAGGGCATGAAGCTGCAGTTCGACTCCACGGTCAACTACGCGCTCAAGCAGGACACGTTCTTCCTCACCGAGGACATGCTCACGACCTCCTCGCCGTACAACACCTTCGTCATCGACGGACTCCCGCCCGGGCCCATCAACTCCCCGGGGCAGGAGGCCATTGAGGCGGCACTGAATCCGGCGAACGGCGACTGGCTCTACTTCGTGACGACGGATCCCGAGACCCTGACCACCCGCTTCACGGCCGACTACGACCAGTTCCTCGTGTGGAAGCAGAAGTTCCGCGAGGGGTACGCCGCTACCGCAGCGCCTCAGGCGCCCTGACGCTCCATGGTCATGCGCCGTGCGGCCGTCCTCGGGTCGCCCATCTCCCACAGCCGCTCGCCACTTCTGCATCGCGCGGCGTACGCCGCCCTGGGCCTTGACTGGACCTACGACGCGGTCGAGGTCACGACCAGTGACCTCGCGGGATTCCTCGACACGTGCGGCTGGCCCGAATGGGCCGGACTGTCGCTCACCATGCCGCTCAAGACCGACGTCCTGCCGCTGCTCGATGACGTCTCCGAGACGGCTTCCCTCACCCATGCGGCCAACACCATCGTCTTCACCGAGCAGGGGCGCGCGGGTCACAACACGGACGTGGCCGGCATGGTGCGCGCGCTGCAGGAGGCTCACGGATCTGTGCTCGCGCCGCAGCGGGGAGCCATCATCGGTTCGGGAGCGACGGCGCGAAGTGCACTGGTAGCCCTGGCCCGCATGGGCGCGCGCGACGTCGATGTCATCGCGCGCAGCCCCCAGCGCGCACAGGGTCTGCGCTCGCTGGGCAGCGACCTCGGCGTGGTCGTTTCGATCTCGCCGTGGGAGAGCGCGGCACCGATCGAGGCAGACGCGGTGATCGCCACGGTGCCCCCGGGGGCGGCCGACGCGCTCGCCCCGCGGGTGCCCGCTGCGCCGGGAGTGCTCCTTGACGTGGCCTATGGCACCGGCGTCACGGCTCTCACGTCCGCGTGGACGCGCGCGGGCGGTGCGAGTGCCGATGGACTCGACCTCCTGCTGTGGCAGGCGGTGGACCAGGTGCGTCTCATGACGGGTCACGAGGCACCCGTGATGGCCATGCGCGATGCCCTTCGGGCCGATGCGGGTACGTCGTCTCCATGACGCCGGAGGTCCCGGCAGCGCACGCGGCCCTGGCGCTCCTCGTGCTCCTCGTAGGCATCGCGCTAGGACCGCTCCTGGACCGGCTGGCTCGCTGGTCCCTCAGGGAGGGTGAGGACGGCGCGTGGCGCAGGCGCCCCTGGGCCACAGGTCTCATCGGCGGCGGCGGGGGAGCGGCCGCCGTACTCCTCGTCCCCGACATGGCTCTCGCGCCCGCTTGGATCGCTCTCGGCTTGATCGCAGCCCCCATCGTGCGCACCGATCTCGCCCGGCATCGCATCCCCGACGTCCTCAACGTCGCGGCTGCGGGTGCGGGGGCGCTTCTCCTTGTCGTCCCGCTGGAGGGCGCGGCCTACGGCCGAGCCTGGCTTGCGGCCCTTGCCGTCACGGCCGTCATGCTCGCCCTTGCCCTGATCGGGCCGAGCGGTCTGGGTATGGGAGATGTGAAGCTCGCACCGGCCCTGGGGCTCTACCTGGGTTATCTCGGTTGGAACGCCGTACTCGTAGGCATCATCGCGGGGTTCGTCCTCGGCGCGCTGGCCGCGCTGGTCGTCCTCGTCCGTGACGCTGTGGCGCGCAAGCCCCTTGCGGCTGCCCTGCGCACGGCCCTGCCCTTCGGGCCCTTCCTCCTGGCGGGCACCCTCGTGGGTCTCGCCTCCGGGTGATGTCTGAGAGGATTCGCGCATGGTCCGTTGGCTCACCGCAGGGGAATCCCATGGCGCGGCCCTCGTGGCCATCATCGAGGGCATGCCCGCAGGCATTGAGGTGACGACCGCCGACATCGGCGAGGACCTACGTCGCCGCCGGCTCGGCGCGGGTCGCGGAGCTCGCATGGCCTTCGAGCAGGACGAGGTGCGGGTGCTGGGTGGCGTGCGCCACGGCCGAACCCTGGGATCTCCGATCGCCATCGAGGTCGGCAACAGCGAGTGGCCCAAGTGGCAGGCGGTCATGTCAGCCGATCCGGTGGACGAGGCCGAACTCGCTGCCCTCGCGCGTAATGCACCGCTGACCCGCCCCCGTCCCGGTCATGCTGACCTCGTCGGCATGCAGAAGTACGGCTTCGACGACGCCCGACCGATCCTGGAGCGCGCGAGCGCGCGCGAAACGGCCGCGCGAGTGGCACTGGGTGCCGTGGCGCGCGCGTTCCTGCGCCAGGTTGGCGACATCGAGGTCATCAGCCATGTCGTGCGGATTGGCGGCGCTGTCGCCGAGCCCGATTCCGTGCCAGTTCCCGAGGATCGGGCCCGCATCGATGACGACCCGGTGCGCGCGCTCGACCCGGCAGCCAGTGAGCGCATGCAGGAGGAAATCTCCGCGGCCCACCGCGAAGGCGACACGCTCGGTGGCGTGGTGGAGGTCGTGGTCCACGGCCTTCCGCCCGGCCTGGGCAGCCATGTGCACTGGGACCGCCGCATCGATGCCAGGCTGGCCGCTGCCCTCATGGGCATCCAGGCGATCAAGGGTGTCGAGGTCGGTGATGGCTTTGACCTCGCAGCCAGGCGCGGCTCTCTCGCGCAGGACGAGATCGTTTCCGACGGCGAGAAGCTCACGCGCACGTCCGGGCGATCCGGGGGCACCGAGGGCGGGATGACCACGGGAGATGCCCTGCGGGTGCGTGCCGCGATGAAGCCGATCTCCACGATCCCGCGCGCCCTCCAGACGGTTGACGTGGCAACGGGCGAGGCGGCCAAGGCGATCAACCAGCGCTCGGATGTGTGCGCGGTGCCTGCGGCTGGCGTGGTCGCGGAGGCCATGGTCGCTCTCGTGCTTGCTGAGGCGATCGCGGAGAAGTTCGGCGGCGACTCCGTCGACGAGACGCGGCGCAATCTGCGCTCCTATCTCGACCACCTGGCCTTCTCGTGACGACGATCGTGATCGTCGGGGCGCCCGGTGCGGGCAAGTCGACGGTAGGTCGTCGGCTCGCGCGACGGTGGGGCGTGCCCTTCCGGGATAGCGATCAGATGGTGGAGGCCGAGGCGGGCAAGACCGTGGCGGACATCTTCGTCGACGAGGGAGAAGCGTCCTTCCGTGCGCGCGAGCGCGACGTGATCGCCAAGGCGCTCGACGATCCCGAGGGAGTCCTCGCGCTCGGCGGCGGGGCCGTGCTCGATGAGTCGACTCGTGCGCGACTCGTGCAGACACCCTGCGTGTGGCTGCGCGTGGGAGTGGGTGAGGCGGCGAAGCGAGTCGGCCTCAACACCAGTCGACCCCTGCTCCTGGGCAACGTGCGCGGCACCCTCATGGCCCTCCTCGACGAGCGGACCCCGCTCTACCAAGAGGTGGCCACCTGGATCGTGGACACCGATGGCCGCTCGGCCGACGAAGTCGTCGACGCCGTGGCGGACGCAGTGGAGGCCACGTGAGTGCCGAGGAGATCACCCGAATCCCCGTGCGAGCGGAGCGCCCGTACGACGTCCTCGTGGGACATGGACTCCTCGGAGAGCTGCGCGCCCTCCTGGGTCATGACTGCCGTCGCGTCGCGGTGATCGCACCCGCAGCGCTCGCGACGACCGCGGAGGCAGTCCGCGAGGACCTCGTGGCCGATGGACTCGAGGCGATCGCCCTCGAGGTGCCCGACGGTGAGGCCGCGAAGACTCCTGACGTTGCCGCCTTCTGCTGGTCTGTCCTAGGGCAGGCAGGCTTCACTCGCACGGATGCGATCGTGGCCATCGGCGGGGGATCGACGACCGACCTCGCTGGCTTCGTCGCGGCCACGTGGCTGCGTGGCGTGCGTGTCGTGCACATCCCGACGACGGTGCTCGGCATGGTCGATGCTGCCGTCGGCGGCAAGACGGGCATCAACACTGACGCCGGCAAGAACCTCGTGGGCTCCTTCCACGAGCCTGCCGGAGTGCTCTGTGACCTCACGGCTCTCGAGACCCTACCGCGCAACGATCTCGTGGCCGGTCTCGCAGAGTCCGTGAAGTGCGGACTGGTCCGTGATCCGGCCATTCTCGATCTCGTGCTCGCTGATCCTGATGACGCTGTACGCGCCGATTCGGCGCGGTTGCGGGAGATCATCGAGCGCTCCATTCGCGTGAAAGCAGACGTCGTGTCCGACGATCTACGCGAGTCAATCGGCGGCCCGTTGGGCCGCGAGATCCTCAATTACGGCCACACCTTCGGGCACGCCATCGAACGCGCGGAGGACTACCGGTGGCGCCATGGCGCGGCGATCAGCGTCGGCATGGTCTACGTCGCGGAGCTCGCGCGCCTCGCCGGACGCCTCGATGACGCCACCGTCGACCTGCACCGGGAGTCCCTGGGTGCCATCGGACTCCCGACGACGTACTCCGGCGGCCGATGGGATCGCCTCCTCTCGGCCATGCGCATCGACAAGAAGGCGCGCGGAGATCTCCTGCGCTTCGTCGTCCTCGACGGAGTGGCAAGGCCATCGATCCTCGAGGGCCCGGATCCGGCCCTGCTAGCGGCTGCATATGCGGAGGTGGCGTCATGAGCGCACGTCGCGTGCTCGTGTTGAACGGTCCCAACCTGGGGCGTCTGGGCGTGCGCGAGCCGGAGATCTACGGCCGCACCACCCATGAGGAGCTTGCCGACGCCTGCCGTGGCTGGGGGGCGGAACTCGGCCTGGAGGTCGAGGTCCGGCAGACCGACTCGGAGGCCGACCTCGTCGGCTGGCTGCACGAGGCTGCCGATGCGCGCATTCCCGTCGTGCTCAATGCGGGAGCCTTCACCCATTACTCCTACGCCCTGCGCGACGCGCTGGCGCAGGTGTCGGCCATGACCGTCGAGGTGCACCTGTCCAATCCCGCTGCGCGCGAGTCCTTCCGGCACACATCGGTGATCGCTTCCGTCGTGACAGGTTCGATCAGCGGCTTCGGGATCGACTCCTACGCCCTGGCGCTGCGCGCCATTGCAGCATCAGATGCCTGAGGTCCACGCGCTCAGGCGCGCCCAGACGTGGCAGGAGGTCCGGTCCGCGTGCCCCGAGGCCACCGCGCTACTGGTCACGTCGCTGGCGAATGTGCGATACCTCACCGGATTCACGGGTAGCAATGCCGTGCTGCTGCTCGATGCAGGATCGGCGTTGCTGGGCACCGACGGCCGCTACACCGTGCAGGCCGCCGAGCAGTGCCCGGACCTGCCGGTGCACCTCGACCGCCTGACCGTCACCGCCGTGGCTGGCGCCTGGTCTGCTGCAGGGGGCGGAGTTCTTGCCGTGGAGTCAGACCATCTCAGCGTGAGCGACCTGAGGGCCGTCGAAGTCGCCACCGGCGCTGCACCGCTCGAGACGTCCGGAATCGTCGAGGCGTGCCGCATGCACAAGGACGCGGCGGAGATCGCTCTCATCGAGCACGCGTGCTCGGTGAGTGATGCTGCGCTCCAGGCGATCCTGCCGCGCATCCGCGTCGGCGCCACCGAGAGAGAGGGCGCAAGGTCGCGCCCGCCCGAGCAGGGCGCGCCCCGGGCCGCCGACCGGTGAGCACCCGGCGTGGGACGATC